>NZ_JAPWAD010000017.1:0-53243 GCF_041432695.1 Pauljensenia sp. 27098_8_83
TTGCGAAGCGCATCTCTGAGGACACGTACAACGCGGGTTCATGGCCAGAGCGCTTCGGCATGCAGATCACGAAGGTTGCAATCGAGAATATCGAGCTATCCGACCATTCTCGTCAGCTCGTCAACCAGTTCTCTTCCAACCGAATGAACGTGAGGGCTTACGAGGACACCTCCGAGCGAGCTGGCAACATGGCCGCCCAGCAGAAAATTGCGCAAGGTATCCGGGACAATGGTCTTGGCGAAGGTGGCGGCATGCTATTCGGCATGAATATGGCGCAAGCCATCGGTCCACAGGGGCAGCCCGCGAAATCTTCCGCTCCCGAGATGTCTGCGGACGAGAAGATTGAGACGTTGAAGAAGCTGAAGGAACTCGTTGATATGGGCATCCTGACCCAAGATGAGTTCGACCTTAAGAAGAAGGAGCTCCTCGGTCTGTAGCTCTCGAGTCGAGAGGAACCTGTACTCCGGAGCCGTTACGAACATGTAGCGGCTCCGTTGTATGTGAGCATTTTGAATTAATCTGCGCCGTCCAGTCACGGGGACTGCTGACATGCATTTGGGGCTCTTCAGAGTTGAGTGCGGGTGGAGGCATCTGGGCCTCTGGCGATGAGGAGCATTCGGAGTTGGTAGTTGGTGGGGTTGCGGTAGCCTCTGGTGGTTTCTCTGCTTGGTTCGATAGTGTCCGTTGATGGCTTCGGTGGGGTGCGTTGCTGGCTCCAGATCCGCACAGGAACCCCAGCCCAACCAGCTGGTTGCACGACTCAACATCGAGCACCAGAGCATCTGGGGTGCGAGCCACGCTCATCAGATGGAAATACTCCAAGTCAACGAGCAGATCACACCGATCACAACGATCAAGCGACACAGAGCAGCAGGTAGGGTGAGACACCGCCCAAGGTCCTTGACGACAGCGGGGGTTGAAGTCCGCTCATCATCAAGGACCTCGACCTCTACCCGCAACCCCCGACCAACACCCGGTCATCCACAATCAACTCTGAAGAGCCCGTTTCTGGAACGTCTCGAACAATGACCACGATAAATTACGTGCGAAATATGCCTAGCGGCGGTGTCGTCGCCGCCTACGGGCGCCGCAGCCTGGCCCGCCCACGGGCGCCGTGTGGGTGCTGCAGGTGAGGTGGTCCGGTGGGCTGAAACCGTGATCGCCTTTGCTCGCTTGTGTCGGTGTGGGATTGAAACTGCCATCGCCTTTGCGGGTGAGAAATGGGCTATTTTGGTGCAGTTTTCGGGCGCAGAGGTGATGCCGGTTTCAGTGGTGCCTTGTTGAGGGCGAGCAGAGGTGTCGTCGGTTTCATCGTCTCCATGTTTCTGCGTCCTGCGCGCGAACTATTTCGCCCTGCACGGCCTGGTGTGGGTGCGAGCGCGAAAAAGTTCGCTCTGCAAGCCCAAAACGGGCGAAAAACGCTGTTTTCAGGCGTGCTGGGCGAGTTTTTTCGCGGAAATGCTGTGGGGCGGAGCGTGCTGGGCGAATTTTGTACCGCACACGCGGTGAGAAGGGGTCTGCCGGGCGAGTTTGATACCGGCAGCGGCACGGCGCGGTCCTTGGTGGCGAGTGTTGCCTCACCTCGACACCGCCCATGTCACCAGTTGTCGATCTCCCTCCACCCACGCGCACCGCAGCCAGGCCGTCCAGTCCCTCCGGCACTCACCGCACCGGCACCGGTGGGGGTTTTGCACCATTAGGAGCCCTCTGGCGGCGTGTCATCGGCGTGTCGTCCTTCTAATGGTGCAATTCCCCCCGATTGGCGGCGGTGAGGCCGCGCCTCGAGGCGGTGTAGTGCCCACAGTGCAGACCACCTCGGCGAAAAGCGCCGACAACGGGCTGTCGTGGGCGAGGCGGTCTACGTTTTGGGCACACAGGTGTCTGGCACGGTGCATGTGCTCGCAGGTGAGCCCATTATTCCGAGTGCCTACCCGATAGATCGCACGTTCACCCGCTGACCTGCACGTTCACCCCTCGAGACGCACGTCAACCCCTCAACATGTGCGTGGGCAGAGCCGCCCACGCGCATCTCATCGGGCCCACGTGCGGGTGAAAGGGCCCATGTGCACGTCATCGGGCCACGTGCGCAGTGAGGCCCACGTGCGCAGTGACAGGCGCGCAGGTGACGACAGCGACGAACCAAAGCAATTTCGCATGCAATTCCCGGGAGAGCGATACAAGCCATGAACACAGATCATTGGAATTGCAACGTTTTGGATGATCTTAAAAAGTGACCGTAGGGCATTATGTGCGACTTCCGGGGGCCGCCACCCCTGACATTTGTCATGGCACCACCTGCATCAAAGGACACTTCCGGCCCCTCATATACGAGCGCAGACTGGGTGCCATGAACGCAGAAACAACGCCCGCCCTCCAGGCGACGAACATCCACCAGTCTTTCGGCCACGTCGACGCACTGCGCGGCGTCAGCCTGACCCTCATGCCCGGCGAGATCGTGGCGCTCCTCGGCGTCAACGGCGCCGGCAAGAGCACCTTCCTGGACATCGTCCTCGGCCTGGCCACCCCCACGCAGGGCGACATCAGCGTCTACGGCATGAACCCGCGCGAGGCCGTGCGCCGCTCGCTCGTGGGTGCCATGCTCCAGTCCGGGGCCCTTCCGCGCGACGGAAAGGTCCGCAACACGATCGACCTGGTCGCCGCCATGCACGCCAACCCGATCCCCACCGACGAGCTCCTCGAGCGCACGAACCTGACGAAGCTCGCCAAGCGCCCGCTCAACAAGCTCTCCGGCGGCGAGGTGCAGCGCGTGCGCCTCGCCCTCGCCCTGTCCGGCAACCCGGACTTCCTGATCCTCGACGAGGCCACGGCCGGCATGGACGCCCTGGCGCGGCGCGCATTCTGGGACACGATGCACGCCGAGGCCGCGGAGGGCCGCACGCTCCTCTTCGCCACGCACTACTTGACCGAGGCCCGCAAGGAGGCCGATCGCATCGTCATCATCGACGCCGGGAAGGTCCTCCTGGACGCGCCGACCGAGCAGGTCGTCGCCGACAACGAGGACCTCGAAGACGTCTTCGAGCGCATCACCTCCCACGCAGACGCCGAGTGAGGGCGACGAACGCCCACCCCGATGAGCCGGCCCCAGCCTCGTCCCAAGGCCGATACCGAGGCCGACGCCGAGGCCCCCTCCCCACGAACGCAGATACGACACACGAAGAAGGAATCATGACCACCCACGCACCCGCGCGTACCACCGACCGACCGATCCCCTCCCCCTTCACAGGGGCCGGGAAGCTGTGGCGCGCGACGTTCCTGTCGCACATCCTTAACCCGTGGAACATGGCGTTTGCCCTGCTCCTGCCCCTGTTTATGTACGCGATGTTCGGGATGACCGAGGCCGCGCGCACCACGCAGACTGGGCGCGGCAACGTGGCCGCCGCGATGGTCGTCATGATGACCACCTACGGCGTCATCCTGGTGGGCGGCTCCCTCGGCGCGACGCTGTCCGTCGAGCGCACGACCGGCATCTCGCGCATGTACGCGCTGACCCCCATCCAGCCGTGGGTGATCCTCCTCGTGCGCCTGACGGCCCTCGTGGCGCTGAGCGCGTTCATCGCGCTCATCTGCTTCAGCGTTGGTCTGGCCACCGGCTCGCAGATGACGGCGGGCGCGTGGGCGGCCAGCGCCGCGGTGGTCATCGCGCTGTCGGCCCTGGGCGCGCTCATCGGCCTGGCCTGCGGCTACACGATTAAGGGCGAGAACGCCTACAGCGCCTCGGCGTTCGTCATGGTGTTCGGCGCGTTCGTGTCCGGCATGTTCATCCCGCTGGAGCAGATGCCGCCCTTCGTCTCCCACGTCGCGCCCTTCACGCCCCTGTACGGCGCCGTCCAGGCGATCTACGCGGTCGCCGGTACCGTCCCGATGCCGACGGCGGCGTGGCTCAACATCGTCGGGTGGGTAGTTATCACGGCGGGCATCGCCTGGTGGGGCGCGTCCCACGACACGGCTCGCTAGGCTGGTGTCATGAAGGAGCGCTTGATCTCCCTGGCGTGGGCGGCCCCGTGGATGCTGTTCATGGGGTTCCCCCTCGCCTACGCCTTGCGGCTGCCGGATCCTGCCCAGCGCGCGGGTCTCATCGGGTTGTGCGCCCTCGTCGCGGTCGTGAATTCGGCGACGTGGCTGGCCAATCCCCTACCCGCGCGCAACTCCTTCACGAGGCCGTTCATCCTCTCCCACGCGACGTTGGCGGCGGCGACGGTCGCCTACCTCGTGTACGCGGTGTCCGTCGACACCCCTCACGCGTTCATGCTGACGTCGTATCTGCTGGTCGCGTGGGTGTTTCAGGCGCCGGGCAGGTTCATTGCCGCGGGCCTCGTGCCGGTGACCGCTATCGCGGGGGTGGCGGCCTACGCGCAGGGTGAGCCCCTGTGGATGGGCTGGTACCTGGTGTTGCTGTGTGTCTTCGTGGGGGTGGCGCGCTGGCGCATGGAGCGTTCGGCCCGCGAGCACCTGCGCCGCCAGGACGCGATCCAGCGCGCGAAGGCCGCCGAGCGTGCGCGCCTAAGCACAGATCTGCACGACATCCTCGGGCACTCGCTGACGGGGATCACGATGATATCCGAGCTGGCGGGTCGCCTCCTGGATGCGGGTCGCGTGGAGGAGGCGCGCGAGCAGCTGCGCGCGGTCACCGCCCAGTCGAACGAGGCCTTGGCTGACGTTCGCCGCATCGTCGCGGCCACGCGGGCCTTGTCCCCGGGAGAGGAGCTCGAGGAGGCGCGGTCGCTTCTGGAGGTCGCGCGCATCGACGCCGAGATCACGAATGAGGGAGAGCCGCCGTCGGGGCCTCGTTCAGCAGCCGCCGCCCACGTGATCCGCGAGGGCGTCACGAACGCGATCCTGCACGCGCGCCCATCGTGGGTGCGGGTCCGCCTGTCCCCCGATGGCGTGACGGTCACGAACGACGGCTATACGGCCTCCTACGCCGCGTCGAGCGCGGGATCCGGGTCGGGGCTCGCTGGCCTGTCCGAGCTGGTCGGCGACGAGGGCACGCTCACCTGGGGCGCGTCGGGTTCCACGTGGACACTCGCACTGTCCTTCGATGCGGAAGCCGACACCCGCTCGTCCTGATTGTCCGGGGCCGCGTCCCTCATCGACGAGGCCATGGCCCCTTCTCGGTTCCCGCGCGGTCCCCGATCTCGCGCGATTCCCGGGTGGGCGAGCCTGCCTCGTCCTGAGGGGTGGCGACCACAAGGAACGATCCCCTCACCTGCGCTAGCCTGGTACCCCAAGCGCAGACAGGAGGGTGACGTGACGATTCGGGTACTCGTGGCTGACGACCAGGCGATGATTCGCGGGGCGTTGGCTGGGTTGCTGGACCTGGAGCGCGACATCGAGGTCGTCGCACAGGCAGCCGACGGCACGCAGGCCCTCGATGAGCTGGCGCGCCTGGCATCAGCGGACGGCCCTGCCCACGCGAGCGCACCCATCGACGTTGCGATTATCGACATTGAGATGCCCCGCATGGATGGCATCACGGCCACCCAGGCGATTCGTTCCCGTTTCCCGGGCGTGCGCGTGCTCATCGTGACGACGTTCGGGCGCCCGGGTTACCTGCAACGCGCACTCGACGCGGGGGCGACGGGCTTCATGGTGAAGGACGCGCCGGTCGAAACCCTGGCCGACGGCGTGCGCACGGTGGCGGCGGGTGGCCGCGCGATTGATCAGAGCCTGGCTCTTGAGGCACTGTCGGCTGGGTCCTCGCCGCTGACGGAGCGCGAGGCCGACGTTTTGCGCGAGGTCGAGGGCGGCGGCACCATCGCGGACATCGCCCGTTCGCTGGGACTCAGCCAGGGGACGGTGCGCAACCACGTGTCCTCGTCGATGCTGAAGATGGATGCGCGCACCCGCGCCGAGGCCGCGTCCCTGGCGCGTGCGGCCGGCTGGCTGTAGGCAGGTCGCCGGCTGGCTGCAGGAGGGGCACCACCACAAGAGTGGTATCAGAGTGATACCATGACGATATGGCTATGACACTCCGACTCGACGAGGAACACGCACGCAAGCTCGACGAGCTCGCCCAGCGCGCCGGTACGTCCAAACACGATGCAGTGCTGCGCGCCATCGACGAGGAGTTCAACCGCATGACCCACCGTCAGCGTGTCACCGACGCGCTCAACCACACCGTTGAGCGCTGGGGGGACGCACTTGAGCGACTCGGCCAGTAACATCATGCCGTGCGAGTTTCTCTCGCTTGAGGACCTGCTGGACATCGTATCCGCGCTAAAAATCGGTCCTGTCCGGGATCTCGGCCTCCTCAATGCGGCAGCGCTACGCCCCCAAACAACGCTGATGGGCCAGGACGCCTACCCGTCCACCACCGCCAAGGCCGCAGCCCTGCTCGAATCGCTCACGAAAAACCACGCGCTCATTGACGGAAACAAGCGCCTTGGATGGGCCGCTTGTTCTGTTTTCCTGTCTCTCAATGCACTGCCGATCCGGGACACGGTTTCCAACGATGACGTATACGAGCTTGTTATCGCCGTCGCTTCCTCTCAGATAACGATGGAGCAAGTCTGCGCGACGCTCTCGGAATGGACGGCTACGCGCCCATGAAGCGCGAGTTGCGCGCCATGAAAGGCAGCAGGCGCACGCCCGCGTAGGTACCCAGCGTGTTCATGATGACGTCGTCGATGTCGACGACCCGGTAGGTGCAGGGCACGACGCCGAACAGGCCCGTGTACTGGGTCAGCTCGATGAGGCAGGAGAGTGCGCAGCCGATCACCACCCACGCAATCACGCGGCGGTGCGGGATCGAGCGCGCCAAGCGGGACCCGTCGGCGGGCACACCATCCGGCGCGCGGCGCATACGCCGAATACGCCACGTGGTCTCCGCGAGCGCACCAAAGGGCACGAACAAGGCGATGTTGAGCAGGATCGACAGGCCATACAGGGCCCCGCGCAGGTTCTCGCCGTCACGGAACTGCTCGACGACCGCCGCGAAGGAACCGAAGGGCACGTAGTTGTCCCAGTGGATGATCGCCGCGCATGCGGCCACCGGGTCGGAAGGCAGCGGCAGCAGCGTGAAAATCAGCAGGCCGGCGACGTAGAGGAACCAGGCGAGCGGAAGGGCGCGCGGAAGCCTCCACATCGACGAGGCAGGGGCCACGATCACGGGAATCTCCGCCGTCATCGGGGTGTCGGGGTTCTCCTCGCGCGGCAGGAGGGCACCCGTGCGCTTCGAGCGCCGGTAGATGAGCGGGAGCGCCCGCACGACGGTCAGATGTGCGCGACCGCCCCGCCCGGATGCCCGAGTTTCCTCCGAGGAAGCGTCACCGGCTGAGGAGGGACGAGCGGAATCCCTGCGACGGCCATGCAGCCACCACAGCGCACACGTGATCGCGCAGACCGCAGCGTAAAGTCCCAGGTCAAGCGCCCAGTTGATTGCCGTGTACATGTCACCCCTCCCCTTGAAGGGAAGATTACCGGCGTTATCGGGCAATGTTCCGCACGTGCGCCCAGTTCCACACGAGATGGACACATTGTGAGAAAACGGCTGGGAATCATCTGGAATGTGTTGGTCAGAATTGCGCGCTGCACTTGTGAAGCACGCAGGGCCCCTCCCCTCTCCTTACTCTGAACAGATTGACAGCTGCTCAGCCATCGCATCCTGCTCATCGCGGGTCACGCTCAGCCCGTATGCGCTCTTGACGGCGATCTGCCGCTTCACGTAGTCGCATCGGAAGGCCCTATTCGGTGGCAGCCACTGGTCCGCGGAGGACGCAGACTTGTCCTCGTTGGCCGCCCCGTCCACCGCGAGCAGGTTCTGCGGATCATTGGCGAACTCCTGCCGGCGCTGTGCGTCCCACCGCCAGGCGCCCGAACGCCACGCGTCCGCGAGAGCCACAACGTGGTCGATCTGCACGAGGGACGAGGTCTTCTCTCCCTTCTGGAACTCAATCGTGGCCCCCGTGTAGGGCTCGGCGAGCGTGCCCGACAGGACCACACAGTCGCGCGTGCCCGGCTTGAAGGTGGGGCGCGCCAAGTCGCGGGCAAGAATGTCGTTGCGAGTGTCGCAGCCGTTATGGTCGGTATCCGCCCACCGCTGCCCATAGGCGCTGCGGTCATAGGCGGGAGCGTCGGGGTCATTCACCGACTCTCGAACCGTGAGCTCGCGGAGCTGACGGGCTGCCTCGCTATCCGGCAGGGAGGACAGCGCCTGCCCGCTGCGCAGCGGAGGCCACCCCAGGCGCGAGCGCAGGCCCAGCAGGTCCCACCCCACTCCGGGGGCGAACGCCCACACGAGGGCAGCGAGAATCGCCAGCAGGACAACCGTGTCCCCGAGGCTCCTACGCCGCCTGCGTGCCATGCGCCCGATCCCTTCTCTCACGCCCACACAATGAGGGCACCCCGACCAACCCGGGGTGCCCTCATGATGCACCCACCCGCCGGCATCTGCGTCCCGGCGGGCGGCGCCTGTGGATAACTAGGCTTTGGTGCGCGCGCCCAGCAGCTGGCGCACGAAGTAGACGGCCACGATGATGAGCGTCAGCGCGCCCATGGAGACCAGCTGAGCCCGGCCCTCGTCGCTCATGAGCATGAGGACACCGATCCCACCCAAGCCAACGAGCACCAGCCACGGCAGCCACGGCCACCCGGGCATACGAATCACGAGAGAGCCCGAGCGCTCCAGCGACGGATGCAGGCGCATCAGCGAAATGATGATGAACGTCCACACGATCAGCAGGACCATGCCGATCGCGTTGATGAGCATCGTCAGGATCGAGCCGGGCAGGTACCAGTTGCCCAGGACCGCCAGCAGTGCCAGAACCACGACGAGACCGACCGCGCGCTTCGGCGTCCGCCCCGCCTCGATGTCGCCCTCCATCTCGGAGGCCAGGACCGCCTCATCGTCCTCGAGGGCGGCCGCGACAACCGAGCGCGCGTGAGCCTCGTTGGACGCCGAAGCACCCAGCAGCCAGCGCGGACCCATATCGCGCGCCGACAGCGAGTAGGCCATGCGCGAGGAGGCGTAGATATTCGCGGAGAACGCCGAGATCAGCGCCATGAAGATAATGACGTTCATGAGCGTGCCAACCGCAGGGATCCCAGCCATCTCGAGGACGGCTGCGAAAGCGTTCGTCTTCATCGAATCGCTGTCCCACGGCAGCAGCGCGATCAGCAGGATGACCGAGCCGACATAGAACACGAGGATACGGGTGACAACCGAACGGATCGCGCTGCTCATCGCTGCGCGCGGGTCCTCGGCTTCGGCTGCGGCGATCGTCACGATCTCCAGGCCGCCGAAAGACGTGATGACGGCCAGGAGCGCGACCGCGATGCCCGACAGGCCATTGGGCATAAACCCGTTATGTCCCGAGATGTTCTGCCACACTCCCTCGTGGCCGGGCAGGGGACCGACGATCACCGTGCGCGCGACCAGGTACACGCCCACGCACAGGAACGCAATGATCGCGACGATCTTCACCATCGACAGCCAGGCCTCGATCTCGCCATACTGACCGGCGGCCAGCAGATTAATGCCGCCAATAACGACGACAATAACGAGGGCCACCACCCACTGCGGGACCGCCGGGAACCAGCCGACGAAGAACGTCGCCGCACCCGTCACCTCCAGGCCCGACACCATGATGAGCATGACCCAATACAGCCACCCGATCGTGAAGCCTGCCCAGCGGCCGATCCCAGCCTCCGCGTATGAAGAAAAAGAACCCGTCGTCGGCAGGGACGAGGCCAACTCCGCGAGGGCCAGCATGACCGAGACGACGATGAATGCGGCCACCGTATAGGACACGATGACGGCGGGCCCGGCCTGGTGGATCGCGGAACCCGTGCCCAGAAAGAAGCCAGCACCAATCGCGAGGCCCAGGGCCATCATGGACAGGTGCCACGTCTTGAAACGCTTACGCCCCGAGGCGGGTGCCGACTCGGCGGGAGTAGAAGAAAGGGGTGTTGATTGGGGAGTCACACCGCCATACTAACGCCTGCCCCGACGCAGAGCCTTCAACTGAGAGTATGTGAGAGTGATGGTCCACTCGCGGGTCTGCGGGAGCCTCCAGCGACGCCAGTGCGCCATCCCCGTAAAGACGAGGCCCACGATGATCGACGCGCCCATGCCGAGGACCGGCTGGCCCATGTACCAGAACACGACCGTCACCAGCGAGCACGCGAACGCGGGGGTCGCGTAGAGGTTGTTGCCGCCGAAGACGCGCGGGACCAGGCCGGCCGAAATATCGCGGACCATGCCGCCGCCGATCGCCGTCATGATGCCCAGCAGGATCGCCGGCATGATCGCGAACCCCGCGTCGAGGGTCTTGATCGCGCCCGTCGCGCTCCAACAGCCCAACACCATGCCGTCGGCGATAACTAGGAGGACCGACCACGCGCGCGAATCCATGCGGAAAGCCATCGCCACGAGCGCACCGATGATCGCGAACCACAGGTAGTAGGGGTCGGTGATGGCCACGGGCGCGCCGGTGCGCGTGGTCAGGAGCAGGTCGCGAATCATGCCGCCCGCGAGCGCCGTCATGATCGCGAGAATACAAAAGCCAACAGCATCGAAGTTGCGTTCTCGGGCGACCTTGCCGCCGAGGATGCCATTGAGGAGCACGCCCATGAGGTCGATGGCTCGGAAGACCTCGGGCAGGGAGTTATTCAGCGCGTCGAGCAGGTGCATGGCGATCCGAAGGAGTCGATGAGTGTCGTTGTTCACTATGTTACAGGGTGCGCGCGCCTGTCAGCGAGCGCCGCGACCGCGCTTCCTGACGCTGCCCACCGGGTGCAACAATGTCCCCATGACTGCACTCTTCGCCGGACTCACGACCCTGGACGTCCTGCATCGCCTCGACCACGTGCCGGACCCTCTCCTCAAGGTCACGTCGACGGACTTCACGATGGCCGCCGGTGGCCCCGCGACGAACGCAGCGGTCACGTACGCGGCGCTGAACACCGCCTCGCGCGTTCTCTCTGATTCTGATGACGAGGCCGGGGCCACCTCGGGCCCTCTCGTTTCCTCCGGGGAGGCGCCGATGCTGTTGACTGCCCTCGGCGAAGGCCCAGTGTCGGCCTTCCTCGCCGCCGACCTCGCGGCTTCGGGCGTGCGCGTGCTGGACGCGACGGCACTTGCTGCCCCGTCGACTGAATCTACTGAGGCCGACGATCACCCGGCCACACCCGAGCAGCGCGACGCAGCCCCCGCCTCGTCCCCCGCCTCGTCCCCCGCGGGGCGAGAGCCCGCCGTATCCTCGATCATTGAGCACCCGAGCGGACGCATGGTGGCGTCCACGAACGCGCGGCTTGACGCGGATGCGGGGCGCGTCGCGGCCCACCTGCCCGAGCGCGTCGGCGCGGTCCTCATCGACGGGCACAACCCAGCGCTCGCGCAGGCGGCCCTCACGCTGGGCGTGCCCGACGTCGACGGGGAGGACCCGTTCGCGCCGCTCGAGGCGCGCCCACCCCACCCGCGCATCCTGGACGGCGGATCGTGGAAGGACTGGCTCACTCCCCTGCTGGGCTTCGTCGACATTGCGGTCGTTTCGGAGGATTTCGCGCCGCCGCTGATGGCGCGCCCGGATGGGGCGCAGGTCGCCGAGTTCCTGCGAGGCTTCGGCATCACGCGCACGGTTCGCACGCGCGGGGATCGCTCCGTGCAGTACTGGTGGGATGGCGCGACCGGAGAGGTTCCCGTTGAAGCCGTCCCGGAGGCATCAACGCTGGGGGCGGGCGACGCCTTCCACGGGGCTTTCACGTGGGCGATCGAGCGAGGCGGGGACTCGGATCCGGAGGGCCTCATCCGCTTCGCATCGGCCGTGGCCGCAGTGTCGGTGTCTTCCTTCGGCACCAGGCAGTGGCTAGCTTCCCCTTCTCTCCTGGAGCTGGTGCGCGGCTGGTAGGTTGCGGGGCTGGTTGTCAGCCAGGTTGCGGGGGTGCTGGGCACCCCAGGCAGGCCCCGGTACAAAACTCTCCCCGCATGCCCGAAATAGCCCTTTTCGGCGCGTTTTACCCGAGCAGGGAGAACTTTTTCACGCTCGGGCTGCAAACAGACCACGCAGGGCGACCTTTGTACCGCATTCGGAGCCTGTGCCGGTACAAAACTCTCCCCGCTCGCCCGAAATAGCCCTTTTCGGCGCGTTTTACCAGAGCAGGGAGAACTTTTTCACGCTCGGGCTGCAAACAGACCACGCAGGGCGACCTTTGTACCGCATTCGGAGCCTGTGCCGGTACAAAACTCTCCCGGCATACGGGCCTCACGCGCTCAACCGGTACAAAACTCTCCCCGCATGCCCCAAAGCGCCGATTTCGGCCCACTTTCCGCACGCAGGGAGAGTTTTATACCGCTTCCACCACCAACAAGCCGAGCAGGGAGAAGAAAGTCACGCACCGGCACCCCGTCTCACCCCACCAACGCACCCTCCCCCAATTCCGCATGCAATTCGATTGCATGAAATTTCAACAACATCCAGAAACGTTGCAATTCCAACGATCACATTTCAACTCTTGAAATACTCCGAGGGGAATTGCATGCGAAATTGGTTGCGGTCTCAGCAATGACCGTGCGACGGCCCGGGATGAAGTGAGCCTGGCAGCCGGGCTTGACCGCGGTGCCGGTGGGCGATGGGCGGCTGCGGGGCCTGGCCGGGCTAGTCCAAGCGACACAAGTGCCGCCGGCGTGGAGGGTGCCGGAGGGATTGGTGGGCCTGGCTGCGGTGCCCGTGGGCGGCGGCGGGGCCAGAGAGCACACGCGCCCCATGCCCCGCCCGATTGGAGGCCGCCGCGGGGCCTGCGGGGCCTGGCCGGACAACGAGTCGACGCGCCGAGCGAAGCTCGCGGCGCGGACGGCGAGCGGGCGGGCAGGCCACGCGGCGGCCGGAGATCAGGCGGGGTAGTAACAACGCCAGAAATCAGGCGATCAGCGGCTCACAGGCACCCAGCGACGCGCCCACTTGGCGGCCACGTCCGTCAGCGCAGGCAGGTGCGCGGCACCGGAGGCGGCCAGGGCGCGGTCCACTGCCTCGTCGGCGACGGGCACCCCGTCGACCGGCGTGTATTCGCCTGCAACACCGTCAGGCAAGGCGGTCATCTCGACGTGGGAGCCGTCGGGCAGCAGGTGGAAGACTTCGCGCGTGCGGTCGAGCAGGCCAGTCTCCTCGTCGAAGGAGTCGTGGGTGATGAGCACCGGAGCGGTGATGCCACGCAGCGCGTTTTCGCCGGAGACCATGGACATGTCGGCGAGGGTGCGCTTGGAGATGGTGAACTGTTGACGCACTGACGCGGAGTCGTCGGGGACGGTGGTGACCCCGTGGCGCTCGAGGTCGGAGAGCTGCACGTCGGAGAACACGAGGTCCCAGTCGTAGGACAGCGGGCCGAGGACCGGGGAGACCAGCACGTACGTCAACACGGCGGGCGGGCGGGAACGCAGCGCGATGGTGGCACCGAACTCGTGCCCGATGCAGATTTGGCGCGCAAACCCCTGGTCGGCGAGCCATCCGGAGGCGGAGCGGAAGTCTTCGATGAGCGGATCGAAGGTGATGATCTCGTCTCCCGAGGCGCCGTGGCCGGAGTAGTCGAACGCGAGCGTCGCATAGCCGGCGCGACGCAGTGCACGACCGAGCGAATCGAACATGCCCGATACGTGACGATCCGAAAAAAAGGTGTGAGAAAAGATCACCGCGGCATCGCGACAGTCCACGGGACGCGTGAATGTACCGGAGAGGGATACTCCCCGGGGCGTCTCAATCGTTATCTGGCTCACGTATCAAACATAGCGCTTTCAAACCCTCGGCGTGAAGGGGCGCCCACACTGTGCACGAATGTGACAAGACGACACACCGCGCGAGAAAGAGCCGAGAAAAATCCCCATTCAGGTCGAGGATCATGCGCTGGGGGTGGCACCGCCATTAAGATAGGGCGCATATGCGCCGGTGAGGAGCGCGCCCACGAGGATCAGCGACCGCCCGCGCTCACGCGACGCCCACAACTTGCAGCGAGAGAAGGACAATCATGGGAACCAAGACCGGAATCCTCATCGGACTCGGCATCGGATACGTCCTGGGCACGCGCGCGGGCCGCGAGCGCTACGAGCAGATCCGCGCGAATGCCTCGAAGCTGCGCCGTTTCCCGGTCGTTGCTCGTCCCTTGGACGCGGCGGGGCAGAAGATGTCCGACCTCGTGCGTGCGGGCGGCGAGCAGGTGACCGATAAGGTCGCCGACGCCGTGAAGGAACGCCTCTTTGGCGCACCCGCCACACAGCCGACGACGGTCGACGCGCAGGCCACGTCCTCCGCGACGCAGCGTTGAGCGCGATGAGTCACGAGGCCGTGAGCGCAGACCAGCGGACCAGCGGCCAGGAGCCGTCGCGCGCGCAGATTAAGCGCTGGCGCAAGCACCTGGCGGAAGAGCGCATGGAGGCTCGTACCTACCGCGATCTTTCGGAGCGCCGGACGGGCGAGGAGCGCGCGGTCCTCCTGCAGCTCGAGGAGGCGGAGCGCCGCCACGAGGAGTATTGGCTGGCGCGTCTGGGTGAGCACGCCCTGCCAGCCCCCAAGCCGCCGCTGCGCACGCGCGCCGCATCGGTCCTCGCGCATCTTTTTGGCACGATTTTCATTCTGGCGATGGCTCAGCGCGCGGAGCAGCGTTCCGCGCGCGACGTGGATGATGATGTGCCGGCGCACATGCAGGCCGACGAACAGATCCACGCCGAGGTCATCCGCTCCCTGGCGGCGAAGTCCCGCGAGACGCTGGCGGGCACGTTCCGCGCCGCGGTCTTCGGGGCGAACGATGGCCTCGTGTCGAACTTGGCCCTCGTGCTGGGTGTGGCGGCCTCGGGCATGGAGCCGCACGTCGTCCTGCTGACAGGCGTGTCGGGCTTGCTCGCGGGCGCCCTGTCGATGGGCGCCGGCGAGTGGGTGAGTGTGCGCAGTCAGCGTGAGCTCCTTGACGCCTCGATCCCCGATCCGGACGCGCACCAGGCCGTGACGGACCTGGATGTGGACGCGAACGAGCTGGCCCTCGTGTTCCGCGCGCGCGGCGAGAGCGAGGAGGAGGCCGAGCGGCACGCGAAGCAGGTTTTTGCTCGCCTCGCCAAGCCGGCGACCGGCGAGTCCGGCGCGATCGCGCTGCGCGCAGCCCTGGGCGGCACCCCCGAGTCGGACGGCGCGGGCGATCAGGTGGGCACGCCCACGAAGGCGGCCCTGTCCTCGTTCTGTTTCTTTGCGACGGGCGCGTTCTTCCCGTTGATCCCCTACATTCTGGGCCTGACGGGCGTGGCCGCGATCGCCGTCGCAGCCGCGATCGTCGGCGTCGCCCTGCTGTTTACGGGCGGCGTGGTCGGTATCCTCTCGGGTCAGGCACCGACGCCTCGCGCGCTGCGCCAGCTCGTCGTGGGTTACGGCGCGGCGGGCGTCACCTACCTGCTCGGCCTGCTGTTCGGCACCTCGGTTTCCTGACGTCTCTGGCGGGACGAGGCCGGGGTGGTCTCGGGGGACGAGGCCGGGGTGGTCTCGGGGGACGAGGCCGGGGCTGCCTCCCGCGTCCCCTGGCCTCGGGTAGGTGTGGGGCGCAGGCGTGGATCCCGGCAGGTGCGGCCTGTGGCACACTGGGGACATGACGACTTTTCTTTCTCGGGCGCGCGGCGCCCTGGTGGGCCTGGCGGTCGGCGACGCGGTGGGCACCACGAATGAGTTCAAGTGGGCGGGGACTTTCGAGCCGATTACGGACATGGTGGGTGGCGGCCCGTTCCTGCTGAAGCCGGGTCAGTGGACGGATGACACGTCGATGGCTCTGTGCATCGCGGATTCTCTGCTGGCGCAGGGCCGCTACGACTCGTTTGACGTGATGGACCGCTACCAGCGGTGGTTTTCGGAGGGTTACCGTTCGTCGACGGACAGGTGTTTCGATATCGGTGGCCAGGTGCGTGCCGCGCTGTTCGATTACGAGCACGAGCGCCGCGTGCCGGTGACCGCCGAGCGCTCGAACAGCGCCGGTAACGGCGCGATTATGCGCCTGGCGCCCATGGTGATCGCGGGTTTCCGCTCGCGTTCCCCGCGCGAGGTCGTTGCCACCGCGCGTCTGAGCGCGCGCGAGACACACTTCTCGGTCGAGGCCGAGGCCGCCACCGAGGTGTTCGCCGCCCTGCTGGTGGGCGCGCTGCTGGGTTGGTCGCCGGAGCAGATCATGGACGTGTCGTGGGCGTCGACGGGCGCGGCTTTCGACGAGATGGCCTCTCGGGTGATCAGCTCGGATCCGCAGGTGCGCGCCTCGTGGGAGGCGGAGACCAGCGGCTACATCGTGAACGGCCTGCGCCTGGCGGTGCATGGCCTCCTGGATTTCCCGTCCTTCAAGGATGCAACCCTGGCGATCGCGAACATGGGCGGCGACACGGACACGAACGCTGCGATCTACGGCCAGCTGGGCGGCGCGTTTTATGGGGTCGAGGCCATCCCGGCCTCGTGGAGGTCGACGTTGTATCAGGGCGAGGAGATCGACCAGCTGGCGCGTGACCTCGTGGAGCTGCGTCTGGAGCCTCCCGTGACTCGATTCGACGAGGACCTGCGCGAGGCCTCCGCCTGACGGCCCGAGACTCGTCACACCCACACCCACACGCGCCCCCGCACCCACACCCACACCCACACCCACACCCACACCCAATAGTTACCCCAAAATGTCGCATGCAATTCCCTCGCACCTATTTCAATGTTTGAAATCAGACCGTTGAAATCATGCGGATTTGAGCCGTACTCAAAAACTGACCCAAGGGAATTGCATGCGACTTTTGAGGTCTGAGCCCCCTCCAGTGCGGCCACGCCGCCGGGTGCCGGGCGGTCGTGCCGGGCGGCCACGCCGCCGGGTGCCGGGCGGCCCACTCTGGCCTGCGACTAGACTGGCGCTATCATGCCTGACTCTCGCTCCACTCCCCCGTCCGAGCCCAACGCGCGCGGCCCCCGTTCTCGCAACGCGGGTCGCCCCTCCGACGGGCGCGACGGCGCGCGGCGACGGCAGAGCGGCCGAGGCCGGGGCCAGGAACGCCAGAACGGCCAGGGCCGAGAACGCCAGGGACAGGGACGCCAAGGCCAGGCAGGCCGGGGCCAGGGCCGAGAGAACCGCAACCATGAGGGCCGCCGCCCCCAACGCGAGCACGCGCGCCCCTTCAAGCCCTTCACCCCGGAGCAGCTAGCCGAGCGCGCCGCGGCAATCCCCGTCATCTCCTTCCCGGACCTGCCGGTGAGCGAGCGCCGCGACGAGATCGCGAGCGCTATCCGCGACCACCAGGTGGTCATCGTGTCGGGCGAGACCGGTTCGGGCAAGACGACGCAGCTGCCGAAAATCTGCATGCAGCTGGGCCGCGGCGTCGCCGGCATGATCGGGCACACCCAGCCGCGCAGGCTCGCGGCGCGCTCCGTCGCGGACCGCATCGCCCACGAGCTGGGGCAGACGGTGGGCCGCGAGCGCGGCCAGGTGGTGGGCTACCAGGTGCGTTTCACGGACGAGGTCGGCCCCACGACCCTCGTCAAGCTGATGACGGACGGCATCTTGCTGGCGGAGATTCAGTCGGATCCGATGCTGCGCCGCTACGACACGCTCATCATCGACGAGGCCCACGAACGCAGCCTGAACATCGACTTCATCCTGGGCTACGTCGCGCGCCTGCTGCCCGCGCGCCCGGACCTGAAGGTCATCATCACGTCGGCGACGATCGATTCGGATCGTTTCGCGCGCCATTTCGGCACGTGGGAGGGCACGCCCGGCTCGGGCCGCCTGATCGAGCCGGCGCCGGTTATCGAGGTGTCGGGCCGCACGTACCCTGTGGAGATCCGCTACCGTCCCCTCGGCCCGACGACGCCTTCGTCGTACACGTCCGAGGCCTCGTCAAAGCAGGCGGAGAAGCCCATCGAGACCCTCGAGATCACCGACCTCACCGAGTCCGGCCCCATGCAGCTGGTCCTCGAGGACCCGGACGACGAGCTGGCGACGCTGGGCTACGGCATGGGCGAGGACATCGACGTGGAGACCGCGATCTGTCACGCGGTGGACGAGCTGAGCGCGGAGGGCGACGGCGACATCCTGGTCTTCCTGCCCGGCGAGCGCGACATCCGCGACACGGAGGCGGCCCTCCTCGATCACCTGAAGGGACGAGGCCGGCGCGCGGGAGACGACAAGGGCGCACGCCCGGGAGACATCGAGATCCTGCCCCTGTACGCGCGGCTGACGGCGGCCGAGCAGCATCGCGTCTTCGAGCCGCATCGCCTGCGCCGCGTGGTCCTGGCGACGAACGTCGCGGAGACGTCGCTGACGGTGCCGGGCATCCGCTACGTCATCGACCCGGGTTTGGCGCGTATTTCCCGCTATTCCAACAAGACGAAGGTGCAGCGCCTGCCGATCGAGCCGGTCAGCCAGGCCAGCGCGAACCAGCGCGCGGGCCGATGCGGCCGAGTCGCGGAGGGCGTGGCGATCCGCCTGTTCTCCCAGGCCGACTACCTCTCGCGTCCGCGCTTCACGGAGCCGGAAATCCTGCGCACGTCGCTGGCCAGCGTCATCTTGCAGATGGCGTCCCTCGGCCTGGGCGCGGTCGAGGACTTCCCGTTCCTGGACGCCCCGGATCGGCGCGCGGTGCGCGACGGCGTGGCCCTCCTCGTGGAGATCGGAGCGCTCGCGCAGGATCGCGAGACCGCGGACGCGGCCCCGGCCTCGTCCCAGTACAGGCTCACCGGCATCGGCCGGGACCTGGCGCGCCTGCCGATCGACCCGCGCCTGGGGCGCATGCTGCTGGAGGCCGAGCGCTTGGGCTGCGCCTCGGAGGTCCTCGTCATCGTGGCGGCGCTGTCGATCCAGGACGTGCGCGAGCGCCCGGCCGAGCACCAGGGGGCGGCGGACGCGTCGCACGCGCGCCTGGCGGACCCCCATTCGGACTTCATCACCTACCTGAACCTGTGGCGCTACCTGGCGGTCCAGGCCCGCGACCTGTCGGGCTCGGCGTTCCGGCGCATGTGCCGCGCGGAGTTCTTCCACTACCTGCGGTGGCGCGAGTGGCGCGACGTCGTCGGCCAGCTGCGCCAGATGGCCCGCGCGCTGGGGATCGGCGCGGGGCCGGTGGGCGAGCCGTCGACGGGCGACGTTGTGGAGGCCGCCCAGTTCGGCGGCGCGCAGGACGCGGCCGTGCGCGCGGTCCTGGCCTACGGGCAGGGGCCGGCTTCCGTGGACGCGGACCAGGTGCACCGCTCGCTGTTGGTCGGCCTGCTGTCCTACCTGGGCTCATGGGATGAGACGAAGCGCGACTACGAGGGCGCGCGCGGCACGCACTTCACGATCTGGCCGGGTTCGGGCGTGAGCGGTCACCCCGCTTGGGTGATGACCGCGGAGCTGGTGGAGACCTCGCGCCTGTTTGCGCGCACGGTGGCCCGCATCCGCCCGGAGTGGGTGGAGCCGGCGGCGCGCGGCCTGCTCAAGCGCTCGTATTCGGAGCCGTTCTGGTCGGTCGGCAAGGGCGCGGCGATGGTCCGCGAGCGCGTGACCCTCTACGGTCTGACGCTGGCGGCGGACCGCGAGGTGTTGCTGGGTCGTTTGGGTGACCTCGTCATCGACGAGGCCGTGGCCGCCTCGCGCTCTCACGCTCCACGCGCAGGATCGTTGGAGGCGCTGGCGGCTGGCTTGGTGTCGGCGTCGAAGGATCCGCTGTCGTCTGGGTCCTTTGAGCCGCGTCATTTCGAGGAGCTGGCGGCCTCGCGCGAGGGGACGACGGCGCGCGAGCTGGCCCGCGAGATGTTCATTCGCAACGCCCTGGTGGATGGCCAGTGGAGGGAGAGGCACGGTTTCCAGCGCCGAAACGAGGCCCTGGTGGAGCAGGCTCGCGAGGTTGAGCGCCGTAGCCGCACCCACGGCCTCGTCGCGGACGAGCAGGCTCGCTTCCGTTTCTTCGACGACCTGATCCCCGAGCACGTGACCAGCGCGGCGGCGTTCAACCGCTGGTGGAAGGACGAGCGTCGCTCTCACCCGGACCTGCTGATTTACCCGGCGTCCCTGCTGATGCCACGCGAGGCGACCTCCGGCGAGGGCTTCCCGGATCGTTGGCAGTGCGGCGAGCTGTCGCTGGCGCTCAGCTATGAGTTCGCGCCGGGCAGCCCGCGCGACGGCGTGTCGATGCACATTCCGATCGAGGTGCTCGAGCGCGTCAGCGATGCGGGCACGGACTGGCTGGTGCCCGGCATGCGCGAGGACCTGCTGACCGAGGCGATCCGCGCTCTACCCAAGGGCGTGCGGCGGCTGCTGGCCCCCGCACCGGACGTGGCCGCGTCGGTGGCTCGCTGGATCGAGCAGGCCGGCGACGAGCCAGTCGAGGCCGTCGCTGAGTCCGCGGATGCGCACGCGGGTGAGGCCGGGACGGGTGCGCGGGCGGACGGCAACGCAGGTTCCGGTACCGGTGCCGCAAAGCGCGGCGGCCAGAAGGACGCCGCACAGACCGACGAGCCGGACCCCCTGAGTCTGGACGCCGCGATGGGCCGCCTGGCGGCGTGGGGCGCGACCTCGGGCCGTCTCTCGACGCGCAATTCTCCCGCAAAGGCCTCCAAGAAGGGCGCGCAGAAGGCCCCCGAGAAGCAGGCCTCGGCGGGAGCGAGCGCGGGCGAGGCGACCGGCGCGGGCGCGACGGGCGCAGCGGCGCAGCCGGGCACGAGTCCCGCGGCCGGCGCGATCGTCGGCACTGGGAGTCACGCGGGAGCCGTCGCATCGGGCGCGGCCAGCGCGGCCACGCCGGCCAGCGCCTCCGGCACTGCTGCCCCCACGCGCCGCACGCTCACCGACGGCCCCGTCCTGGACGCCCTCGCCCACGCGGTGCGCGTCCTGCGCGGCGTGGACCTGAGCGAGGCCGACCTCGACCACGCGCGCGCCCACCTGCCCGACCACCTGCGCATGACCTTCGTCGTCACCGACGCCTCGGGGCGCGAGCTGGGCGCGGGCAAGGACCTGGCCTACCTGCAGCGATCCCTGGCCAGCGACGCGAACAAGGCGGTGCGCACAGCCGTGCGGGCGGCCCTCGAGGAGGCCGGCGAGAAGCAAGCGCGCAGGAACAAGCGCGGACGCGGGGGGTCGGGGAAAAACGCTGCCACCGGCGCGCACGACGCCGCGAGTGGAGCGCCCTCCCCCAACGACACCCCCACGGGATCGCGCCGTGGGGAGAATTCCCCCACCCCGACTCACGGCGCGACCGCGACGGGCACCGGATCCCGCGACGCAGCCCAGGCCTCGTCCCCGGACCCCACCTTCCACGCGGACGCCATCGCCGAGATGCCGACGCTGCCTCGCTCGATCACCCAGACCTCGGGCTCGATGACCCTGCGGGCCTTCCCCGCGCTGGTCCCCCAGGGCAGCGCCGCGGCCCCGGCTGCGGGCGTGCGCGTCATGGCCAGCGCCGCCGAGGCCGACCGCGAGCACCGCGCCGGCCTCGCCCGCCTGCTGCTCACCCGCGTCGCCCTGGCGACGAACCGCGTGACCACGCGGTGGACGGGCCGCGAGGCCCTCATGCTGGCGGCCTCCCCCTACGCGGACACGGCGGCCCTGGTCGCGGACGCGCAGCTGGCCTCGGCCCGCTCCCTCGTCGACGAGCTCAGCACCCCCGCCGACGTGCGCGACCCAGAGGCCTTCGAGACCCTCGTGGCGGCCGCGCGCGACGCCCACGAGGACCGCGTCTACCAGATCCTCTCCCACGTCGTGCGGGCGCTGGAGGCCAGCGCCGAGGCCGACGCCGCCGTGCGCTCCCACCCCCAGGCCTCGCTGGGGGAGACGACGCGCGACGTCGCACGGCACGGCAAAACCCTGCTCTACGGGGGCTTCGTGTCAGCTACGCCCGCCTTCGCGCTGCCGCACCTGGGGCGCTACCTGCGCGCCGGGGCCGTGCGCATCGAGCGCGCCGCGTCCTCGCCGGGGGCGCTCAGGCGTGACCTGGAGGACATGGATCGCATCCACCAGGCCGAGGCCGACATCGCCGCCACGCGGCAGGCCCTGGAGCGCCGCCCCTACGACGCCCGACGGGACGCCGCGCTCACCCAGGCGCGGTGGATGGCCGAGGAGCTGCGCGTGTCCATGTTCGCCCAGACCCTGGGCACGCCCAATAAGGTCTCCATGAAGCGCCTGCTCGGCGTGCTCGCGGGGGCGCGATGAAGCGGGACAAGCGTCGCGTCTCCTTGTTCACCCCACTCCTGGGCGGACCCGCGACGAGGTGCCCGCTCGGCGTGCTCGGCGTGCTCGCGGGGGCGCGATGAAGCGGGAGGAGGCGCGCGTCCTCGCCCACTCCCTCATGGACGCGGCGGGGTTGGCCGACTGGCGTTTCCGCTTCGACCACGCCAAGCGCCGGGCGGGGGCATGCACGCACTCCACGCGCACGATCAGCCTGTCCGGACCGCTCACCGACCTGTACGACGAAGGCACGATCCGGGGCGTGATCTTGCACGAGATCGCCCACGCCCTCGTCGGCCCCGCTCACGGGCACGACGCCGCGTGGAAGCGGGCAGCCCGAGCCCTCGGCACCCCGGATTCCGCGCGGCTGCCCTCGTCCCTGCCCTCCCCGGACGCGCCCTGGGTGGGCACGTGCCCGCGCTGCGGGGCCAAGCGTCGCCTCTACCGGGCGCCGCGGCGCGTCTCCTCGTGCGGGGTGTGCTCGCGTGCTTTCGACCCCGCGCTGATCCTCACGTGGGAGCACCGGGGGAAGGCGGCCTCGCCCGGGCGCGCCTACGAGCGAGAGCTCGCCTCGATCCGCCGCCGTTAGCGTTACCACCGCCGTTAGCGTTCCGCCACCGTTAGCGTTCCGCCGCCGCCATTAGCGTTCCGCCGCCATTAGCGTTCCGCCGCCACCGGCCGATCCCACACACGATCACTTACCCAAAAATGTCGCATGCAATTCCCCTTTCACTCTTTCAAACTTTGAAATCAGACCGTTGGAATTGCAACGTTTTAAGCCATACCCAAAAAATGACCGAGTTAAATTACCTGCGATATTCGGGGAGAAACTTCTCAGGCCCTTCCTCGCCCCTTCCTCGCCCCTGACCTTGGAGACCCAAAACGCTGCCCGCGGCGTGCGTCTGCCCACGTCACAGGGCCGAACACAGCCAAAGGCGAGCACACACCCACCCGACGGCGATACCCTTGATCCCAACACCCCCGAGAGAAGGAAGCCATGGGTACCACCGCCAGCCCCGACGCCACGACCGCTCCCGACCGCGAAGTCCTCACCTGGCAGGGCTTCGGCGACGCGTCCCGTGAGCTCACCCAGCAGATCATCGACTCCGGCTGGATCCCGGACCTGATCGTCGCCATCGCCCGCGGCGGCCTCATCCCGGCCGGCGCCATCGCCTACGCGATGGACGTCAAGGCCATCGGCACCATGAACGTCGAGTTCTACTCCGGCATCGGCGAGACCCTCGCCGAACCCATCCTGCTGCCCCCGCTCATGGATGTCTCCGCGATGAACGGCAAGCGCGTCCTCGTCGTCGACGACGTCGCCGACTCCGGCAAGACCCTCAAGATGGTCATGGACCTCATCGACGAGCACGGCCTGTCCCTCGACGGCTCCTCCTCCGTGCGCGTCGAGGCGCGCAGCGCGGTCATCTACAAGAAGCCCGTGTCCATCATCGATCCCGACTACGTGTGGGCGCACACCGACAAGTGGATCAACTTCCCCTGGTCGACGCTGCCCGTCATCAAGCCGTGACTTCCTCTCTGGCGGGCTCAGGACGGCAGGCGGCCGCCTCTCCCGGGCGCGCCCAGGCCTCGTCGATCACCCGGCGCATCGTCGAGGCCGTGGCCGAGCGCGCCCGCCTCGGTGACCCGGTGCGCGTGCTGGGCCTGACCGGTCCTCCCGGGACCGGCAAGACGACGATCGCCGCCGAGCTGGCTCGCGCCCTGCCCGAGGCCGGCATCCCCGTCGCGGGCCTGGCCCCCATGGATGGCTTCCACATGTCCAACGCGGTGCTGGCCGCGCGGGGGATCGCCGACCACAAGGGTGCACCCGACACCTTCGACGTGGGCGGGTACGTCGCTCTCCTGGGGCGCGTGCGCCGCGGGGACGCGGTAGTGCTGGCCCCCGACTACCGGCGCGACCTGCATGAACCCGTCGCTGCCTCGCTCCCCATCGAGATCGACGGTGTCGCCATTACGGAGGGCAACTACCTGGGCCTCGAGCTGCCCGGCTGGGCGGACGTGCGTGGCCTCATCGACCTGCTCGTCTTTATTGACACGCCTTTTGACGAGCTCGCATCGCGCCTCATCGACCGACACATGAGCTTTGGGCGCGACCGCGCGGACGCGGCGCACTGGGTGCGCACGGTGGACGCCGCGAACATGGCTCTCGTCGAGCGCACGAAGGAGCGCGCGGACCTGGTCCTGTCGCTGTAGGCGCGTCCTGTCGCTGTAGGCGAGTCGGACCGACGCGCCACAGCCTCGTCACTGCGCCCACACCCCCATAATTTCGCACGTAATTTCCCACGGTCAGTTTTAGAGCACGGCCGAAAACCGCATGATTTCAACGATCCGATTTCAACGTTTGAAATGCCAGGGAGCGAATTACGTGCGACTTTTCAGGGGACGGCCATGCCAAACGGTTGCCATGCTTGCCGTCGATAAGTAGCGCGCATTTTCAACCACTTCCAAGTAAGGTGAACCTATGTTCCTCTTACTCGGCCTTCTTGGCGGCTTCATCACGGGCATCTCCCCGTGCATCCTTCCCGTCCTGCCCGCGCTCTTCCTCGGCGCCGCGGGCGGGCGCGACTCCGCGTCCTCATCGAACGAGGCCGGGGCCGCCCGCTCCTCCACATCCTCTGACGAAGCGAAGGCGGGCGTGGATCCGTCGCTCTTCCGTCTCGCTCCGGGCGTGAACCTGGGCGGGGAGGCGCCCAAGAAGGCAGCTGTCGCAGCACAGAGCGGCGAGTCGGTGACGCGCCGCCCGGTGCTCATCGTCCTGGGCCTGGTCACCTCGTTCATGCTGATCACGGTCGCGGGTTCGGCGCTACTGAGTCTGCTGAACCTGCCGCAGGCGCTGATCCGTTGGACGGGCATCGTCCTACTGCTGGCCGTCGGCATCGGCATGATCGTCCCAAAGATCATGGAAGTGCTGGAGCGTCCCTTCGCACGCCTGACACCTCGCACGACGGGCGACAGCGCAGGCTTTGGCCTCGGCCTCGTCCTGGGCGCGGCGTTCGTGCCGTGCGCGGGTCCGGTGCTGACCTCGATCATCGTGGCCTCGAGTTCCGGGCAGATCACGTGGCACATCATCGGCCTGGCCGTCTCCTTCGCGATTGGCGTGTCGATCCCGCTGATGATCGTGGCGATCGCCGGGTCGGGGGTGGCCGCGCGCTTCCTGAAGACCCGCCAGCGCCCCCTGCGCATTGCAGCGGGCGTCGCCATGATCGCGCTCGCGCTGGGTATCGCGACGGACGCTCCGATGGCCTTGCAGCGCATGATCCCCGACTACACGGCCTCGCTCGAGGCGGGCACCGAGGGCGCCTGCGAGGACGGCGCGTGCGAGCCCGAGAAGGACGTCGAGGCCAGCACCGACTTCGCGCAGTGCGCGCGCGGCGGCGCGAAGGACTGCGGCGTCATGCCGACGATTCAGGCCTCGGAGTGGCTGAATTCCCTGGGCCAGCCGTCCGGCACGGTGACGCTGGTGGACTTCTGGTCGAGCTCGTGCACGAACTGCCAGCGCGAGATCCCCGAGCTTGAGGCCATCTACGAGAAGTACAAGGACTACGGCCTGGTCGTGGTGGGCGTGCACTCGCCCCAGCAGGCCTACGAGCGCGACCCTGCGGTCGTGAACGCGTCGATCGACAAGCTGGGCATCACCTACCCGGTCGCCCTGGACCCCGACCTCGAGGCTTTCAAGGCCTACGGCGCGACCGCGTGGCCGACGCACTACATTGCCGGCGCGGACGGCCAGCTGGTCGCGGTGGGCCGCGGCACGAAGGGCGTCGAGGAGCAGATCCGCACCCTCCTCACCCAGGCGGGAGCGACCCTGCCCGACTGAGCCGGCCGAGCTGAGGCGGCCGAGGCCTCGCGACGGCACGCGGGCGGCCACCGCGGGGTAGCTCGTCGCACTCACACCGGCCTCGTTCGTCGTCCCTCCACACGGTCTTCCGCCTCGCCCTTCCGTCCCGCCCTTCCGCCCCGATCACTAGTTACCCAAAAATGTCGCATGCAATTCCCCCACCCCTCTTTCAAGATTTGAAATCAGATCGTTGAAATCACGCGGTTTTTACAGGGGTCACCAAAGACCCCGGAAAGGAATTGCATGCGAAATTGAAGAGGCTACCCAGAATCAGCCAACGCGGCACAACGCACCAGTCAACGCACCTCGCGCCAATCAGCGCCGATCAGTGCCACTCGGCGTTACCGACAGCCCAGGTGCCGTCCTCCTGCTCGATAAGGGTCAGGAACACGAGCTCGCGGACCGGCTCGTGCGAGTCGTCCGCGTAGGAGCGCGTGAAGCTGACGAGCCTCACCCACTCATTACCTTCGCGGCGGGGCGGTTCCCTGCCTTCGACGCCGATGTTCTCAATCGTGACAGTCGTGTGGGAGTGGTTCGGCACCAGCGGCAGGAACTCACCCTGCCCTCTCTCCAGCTCAGGGGTCGGCGTGTGTTTACGCTGCAGCTCAGGCGTCTCGTAGACGCTCGCGCGGATGGACGCGAACGCGTCCGTGACGTCGCGCGACGCGTCCCACGTTTGATTGGTGATGACGTAGGCGGAACACACCGCGTCAGCATCCTTGCGATCAACGGTGGACGGGTCGGGCAGGAGGTCGTCGAGCCACTGAACCGATGCTGGGTGCAGGCAGGTTCCATCGGGTGCAGAGGTGCCGTCCTCACACGGGGGCATGCTCGAGGCCGTGGCCTCCGGGGTGGGAGCAGCTGCCTCGGACTGCGGTGCGGTGTCGGGCACCTGTGAAGCCTCGCCGGACGAGGCACCACTCATCCCTCCGTTTGAATCGGAGCTCGCCTTCGAGGCCGTGGTTCCAGAGTCCATGCTCGTCAGGAACGTGCGTGCCATGAAGAAGCCACCGACGCCCAGGACGAGGGCGACGGCTGCGACCAGTGCAATGACGATGATTGTCGTCCGCTCACCACGTGCGACTTTTTTCAGTGCGTTCATATGCATCCTTAGTTTGTGTTGTGTATGCGCGCGCAATCGCCTGTTGCGCAAGGCGCTCACCGCAGATCATGCAGCTACTGACCAACGTGCCAGCGATTTCACCGTAATTCGTGACACGAGCAACATACAACCTCGTTCCGTAGGCAAGACACGTTTGACAACGCGTCAGCCTCGTAACCCACAGCCCTGCCCGCCCCTAGCCTTGCCCATCCGGGCCTCGCACCCCGGCCTCGCACCCCGGCCTCGCGCACCCCAACCTCACACCCCTACCCAGACCTCGTAACCTAGCCCGAGCCTCATAACCCGACCCAGGCCTCGCACCCCACCCCAGACCTTGCGAACGCACCCCACCCCAGACCTTGCGAACGCACCCCACCCCAGACCTTGCGAACGCACCCCACCCCAGACCTTGCGAACGCACCCCACACCCTCAGTTACCCAACAATGTCGCACGTAATTCCCCCAGACCTCTTTCAAGATTTGAAATCAGATCGTTGAAATCATGCGGTTTTCACGAGGTCTTAAAAAGACCCCGACAGGGAATTACGTGCGAAAATTCTGAGTTATCCACAGATTTTTCAAACACCTCACATAAAGCGTCACAAAGTAGCATGATCTATACATGGACCTCAACGAAGAGCTACGTAAACGGCACGGAATCACCAAACTATCGAGCCTGCGCCACGCAGAGCTCGCTCCCACAATGCTCCCCCAGTCCATCGGACACTACCGAGGCTGGATCTATGACAAGAACAGCTTCACTCTCGATCAGGTACGCGCCTTCGTGTACAACGCTTGCCTCTCGTGCGTGAGTGCTGCGCAAATATACGAGCTTCCGATTCTCATGGAGGAACGCCCACAAAAGACCCACCTGTCAGTTGCGTATAACCATGGAATGCACCCATCGAAGCTACGCCGCTTCGACGATGTATGCATCCATAGGGAACAGATCATGAGCGACGAAGAAAGGCGTACACACGTCGCCAGCATCGGGACAGTCTTGGAGCGGGTACTCGTTTGCATGCCACTGAAGGTGTCTCTGCCAATGCTCGATGCCGCACGCAATCGCGGCCTCTACGACATTTCAACGCTCGCGATGCCTTCAACCGGCAGCCGACTACCTCACCTCAGAGAAGCTCTCTCCCTCTCATCGGACCGAGCCCGCTCAATCCTCGAAACAGTTGCACGTTTGCAGCTCATTGATATGGGACTGACACCGCAGGTCGGGGTCTGGATTGAAGGAGTCGGCGAGGTCGACATGATCATCCTCGGCTTCATCATCATCGAGGTGGATGGCTGGGCCTTCCACTCATCGAAGGAGCAGCGCGAGAAGGACCTCAAGCGGGATCGAGAACTTCTACGGCGCGGATACGTCGTCCTTCGTTTCACCTATGACGACGTCATGAATGGAGATTTCGCGCGCGAGGTCCCGGTATCGGTGGCAGCCCTCCATCGCCTCGTCCCCGACACCGGAACGGAAGACCCGCAGGCCGCAGTGAAGAACGCCGCCTTCCTTGACATCCTGAGCGGATACCTGCCTAGCTATCACCCTCAACACTAATTTCGCATGCAATTCCCCCGCGCCTCTTTCAACATTTGAAATTAGATCGTTGAAATCATGCGGTTTTCTAGGGATGCCTCAAAGGACCCTCAGGGGAATTGCATGCGAAATTTAGAAGTGGCAGGCGCCCAGACGGCCTCGACTGCAAGACGCCAGTCAGCGCGCGGAACGTGCCGACGCGCCGTGCCTGTCAGCGCGCCGTGCCCGTCAGCTGAGAAGCTGCAGGATCTGCGGGGTGACCCGCTCAATGACCTCGAGGGTGTCGAGGAAGTCCTGGTGGCCGCCGTACCACGGGTCGGGCACGTCGCCGCTGCCCTCGGGGTCGAGGTCGCGGTACAGGCAGACGCGCGGGGCATCGCCGGAAAGCAGATCAGCGGCGGACACAGGCGCGCCCTCATGCTCGATACCCGCGCGATCGGCGAGGCGCTCCAGCACACTCAGGTGCCGCGAGGTCATGGCCAGCACGAGGTCCCACTCCCCCAGCTCGCCGGCGCGGATCTGGCGCGCGCGGTGTTCGGGCACGGCGTACCCGGCGTCGCGCAGCACGCGGGCGGCGCGGCGGTCGATCGGGTTGCCCTCCTCCTCGTCGGAGACGCCTGCGCTATCGACGACGACGTCCACGCCGGCGCGCGCGGCGGCCTGTTCGAGGATCGCGTGGGCCATCGTGGATCGGCAGATGTTGCCGGTGCACACCATCAGGACGCGTGCGGGGCGGGTCATGATCGTTTCCGTTCGTTCGGGGGCGGGAGCGGGTACGCGGCCGGGGCGGGTACGAGGCCGGGGCAGGCTCCGGCGGGCGCAGGGTCAGACAGCAGGCCGGTCCGCGCGCACGCGCACACACGCACGCAAGCGCGCAGAACCCAGGAGCGCGCGAGCCTCAGAGCAGCGTCAGGTAGGCGCGCACGGCCTGGGCGCTGTGGGCGGCGGCGCGGGCGCCGTCCATGTGGAAGGCCTGGTCGGCGGTGGGGCCGCACAGGTCGGAGACGGCTCGCAGCGAGATCCAGTCGACGTCGGAGGACCAGCAGACCTGGGCCATTGCGCAGGTTTCCATGTCGGTGCCGATGGCGTCGGGGAATCGCGTCCGCATGGGGCCGACGTTGGCCTCGGTGCAGAAGGAGTCGGAGGAGACGATGCGCCCGCGGCGTACGCGGTGCTCGATGAGGCCGCGCAGGATGGGCAGGCGTTCTTCGGCGGCTTCGGAGGTGGTGTAGTCGACGGGCATCTGGGGGACCTGGCCCATGGCGTAGCCGAAGGCGGTCGCGTCGGCCTGCCCGTAGATGGCGCGGGTGCCGGCGGCGATGTCGCCGACGTTGATGTCGCGGGCGAGCCCGCCGGTGGTGCCGGCGGCGATGACGATTGGGGCTTCGACGAGGGTGAGGGCGCGTGCGGTCGCGGACGCGGCGTTCGCCAGGCCGATTCCGGAGGTGACGACCAGGACGGTGCGGCCGTCGAGGATGCCGAGCACGAAGCGCTGAGTCTTGTGGGTGCCCGCGAGGATGGCCTGGGGCGTCTCGTCGCCGCCGATGGGGGTGAGCGCGTGCAGGAGGGGCGCGGCCTCCATGTCCATGGCGGCTTGGATGATGGCGTCGACGCGGATGCGCTCGGGGAAGCTGAGGTTCATAGGTCCCATCGTAGGGGACGAGGCCGGGTCGGGTCGCGCTCGCCCCGCGCGGGGCCGCGTCGTATGTACACGTCCCCTTTTCCTGGGTCCCCCTAAAGTCGCACGTAATTTAACACGGTCATTTTTGGACATAGCCCACAAACGTTGCAATTCCAACGATGCAATTTCAAAGTCTGAAATACGCACAGGGGAATTACGTGCGACATTGTTGAGGAACCACAGGGCCGGGCCGGGACGGGGCCGGGCCGGGACGGGGCCGGGACGAGGCCGGGGTCGGGCCGGGTCGGGGCCTCGCCCCGCCCGCTTACTGCCTGCCGCGCTCCTCGAGCATCTTCTTGAGGGCGGCGGTCCGGCCCGCATCGATCTCCTCGTCGGAGATCTGCTCGGCGGAGGCCAGCAGGTCGGGGGTGGCGTGCGCAGCGCCAGCGCCAGCACCAGCAGGGCCGGCGTCAGCAGGAGCGGCGGACGCAGGATCAGTGGAAGCAGGCGCAGCGGGCTCGGTGGCCACGAGCTCGGCGGAAGCAGGCGCGCCGCGCACAGCCGCAGCGCCGGACTCAGCCCCGGCCTCGTCCCCGGACGCAGCGGTAGCCAACGCGCCAGCAGCGGCGGCTCCACTCTCAACCGCCTGCGGCTCCTCGTCCTTGCGCTTGCGCGAGCGCAGCCAGATGGCGCCGGCGATGGCCAGGATGACGACGACGGACGCGAGGACCGCGATCATCCACGGCTTCATGACGGCGCCCTTGACCTGCGCGGCTTCGGCGGCGACGGCGTCGTCGTCCATGGGGACGCGCTCGCCGGTCACGAGGAGGCGGTGCGTGTTGATGCCGTAGGGGGTGCAGGTGATGAGGGTGGCCAGGTCCTTGCCCTCGACCTTGTTGAGGGATTCGGTTTCGGTGGGCAGGACGACGCGAATGTCGGTGACCTGGTATTTCAGGTGGCGGCCGGCGGTCTCGATGTAGAAGACGTCGCCCATCTTCACAGAAGTGAGCTGGTCGAACATGGTGGCGTTACCCAGGCCGGTGTGGCCGGTGAGGACGGTGTGCGTGGACTCGCCGCCGACGGGCAGGGCGGTGCCGAAGAGGTGGCCGATGCCCTTGTCGAGGGTGGCGTTTTCGGTGCCGTGGTAGATCGGCAGGTTGACGTCGATCGACGGGATTTTGATGGTCGCCATGACGTCGTTGAGGTTGAGCTGGCTCAGGTAGTCCTGGTATTGCGCGGTGCCGGGGCGCTGGGCGTCCAGCCAGGGGTCGAGGATGGGGGACTCGGAGGCTTTGAGGTTGTATTCGTCGGCGCGGCGCAGGGACTCGGCGACGGCGTCGGGGCCGGCCTGGTCGGCGACGGCGCTGAATTCGGAGGCGATGCGTTCTTGGCGTTGGTTGTTGTACTGGGTCGCTAGGACGGGGTAGAGGAGGACAAGGATGCCGGCGAGCAGCAGGATCGGGGGCGCGATGGTGAGGAGACGCCACTTGAGGGGTGTCTTCTTCTTGTCGGGCGCTTGGGTGCTCACGCTTTCTCCGTTCATTGCCGAGGCCGTGGAAGTTTGTCTGGTTACAGGGTAGTACCGCTTGGGGGTGGTTGCGGGCAACGTGAGGGGGGTGTGGACCCGCGGGTCCACACCCCCCCTGTGTGTCGCTAGCTAGCGAGGATCAGGCGTCGGCCTGCTCCTTGCGGCGCTTGTTGGCCAGCGCGATCGCACCGGAGCCGCCCACGAGGAGGGCGCCAGCGCCGATCAGCACGCCGATGCCGGCAGCACCGGTCAGCGGCAGGTTGAAGCCACCGTTGTGCGGGACGTCCTTGACGGTCGTCGCGAGGGTGTAGGTGTTATCCTCGGTGGAGTTGGTCTGCAGGACCTGGAAGGCGATCGGGCGGGTCTGGAGCTCGAAGCCGTCGGGGGCCTTGACCTCGACGAGGCAGTAGTAGCCGGGGTTGGCGACGGCCTCGTTGTTCTCCCAGTCGTTGTTGCGCAGGCCGTCGATGGTGACCACACCGTCAGTGTCGGTCTCGTAGGTTTCCTTGCCAGCGGGGCTCAGCTTCTCATCGAGGATCGCGTCGACGGACTCGAAGTTCGCGGTCGGGGTGGACTGAGGCGTGCACTTGTAGACCTCGAACTGGGCGCCCTTCAGCTTGGCGGTGGCGTCCACGGAGGAGACCTTCGTGATCTTCACCTTGCCGAACTTGGAGACGACCTCGGAGTTCGGGTAGTCCGGCGGGGGAACCTCACCGGAGCCGGGCTTCCAGCCGTTGGAGGGGGCGTTGGGGAGCAGGATGGCCTTGTTCTTGAACAGGCCGTCGGCCTCCACCTTGTCCTTGACGGTGCCGGACAGGTCCATCTGGACCTTGGTGGTGTCGTCCTTGCGGTTCTCGAGCAGCTTCTGGCGGCCCGCAGCGGTGAACTCGGCGGTCCAGAACTTGGTCTTGCCGTCGGTGCCGGTGGCGGAGATCAGCTTGTAGTCGGTGTCCTTGACGAGGGCGACCTCGCCGGTCTTGCCGTCGATGATCTTCAGGGCGACGTTCGCCTCGGGCAGCTCGACGCGCTTGTCGTACTGGTCGACGACGTCGTAGTAGTCGAGGGCCTCAGCGGCGGGCACGTCGGACTTGATGGTGTAGGAGATCGCGGAGCCGATGGCCGGGGTGGTATCGTCCTTGACCGTCTTGTCGATGCCAGCCTTGGAGTTCTTCGGGTAGGCGTGGACGTCGTAGACCCACTTGTTGAGGTCGGTCGGGTGCGTCATGGGCACCGTGATGATGAAGGGCTTGGAGCCGACGTAGCCCGCGGGGGTCTCGGTCTCGGTCACGACGTAGGCGCCGAGGGTGAGGCCGTCGAACTTAGCCAGGCCGTCGGCATCGGTCTTCTTCGCGACGGCAGCGTCAACGCCGTCGTTCTTCGCAGCAGCAACGTTGCCGTCGTAGCTCGCGAGCTTCTCCCAGCCGGCCTGCGTGGTGAGGTCGATGTTGGTCAGGCGCTCGACGGAGAACTTGGCGTTAGCCAGCGGCGCGCCGTGATTGGAGTTGTCCTCAAGGCCGTTGCCCTCGGTGGTGCCGTTGGTGGCGTCCTTCACGTACTTGTGGATGGTGATGGAGCCGGTCTTGGTGGTGTCGAGGTCGACGAGCGACGGGGCGCGCGTGACGGTGGCGGCCAGGCCGAAGGCGGGGGCAGCCTGCGTCGCGGAGGTGGCGGCGGGCAGGGCCAGCGCGCCGGCGGCGACGGCGAAGGCTGCGAGCAGGCTCAGGCTGCGGCGGGTCTTCGTGGTGCTCATGGGTTTTCTTTCTCCTGTGTGTGTGATTTCGGGAGTTTTTCTTGATGGTGGGTCACCGTGGTCACGGGACCTCATGGGTGGCTCAGGCGAGTGCCTTGCGCCTCTTGGTGGTGACCACGGTCATCACCATCGCCCCGGACATGAGCGCCGCTGCGACGCCGATGTAGGGGTAGATTCCGGTGCTGCCTGCCTTGGGCAGCTCGCCAACCTCGGTGTCCTTGACAACGATGGTGGCCTTGCGGGTGCCGCCGACCAGGAAGCCCTGGGGGCCCGGCGTGCTGCTGTCCGACGCGAACGCCTGGACGGCGCTCGTGGCCCACTTGGCCTGGTCCGTGAGGTCGGCCGCGAGCTCAATGGTCGTGCCGGAGCCGTCCGCGTGGGCGGTGGTCAGCTTGAACTCGAGGGGCTGGGGCAGCAGGGAGTGTCCCGCGGGTGCCTTGGTCTCGACCAGCCAGTAGGCGGTGTCGAGGTTCAGGTCGTTGACACTCCAGTAGTAGCCGTCGGTCGCGGTTCCCTGGGTCAGGGTCTTGACCACGGTGGCGTTCGCATCCGTGTTGGGGTTGGACTTGTAGATCGCGAACTCGGCACCCTTCAGGGGGTACATGGCCGCATTGTTCGGACCGATGTACTGGTTCGAGGCATCCGCGAAGGTGGTGCCCGTGTTCTGCGTGCCGGCCTTCACGATCACGAAGTCGTGGGGGACGGTCGGGCCACAGGCCTTGTTGTTGCTCGTACCGTCACTGTCCTTGCCGTTCTCAGCCAAGACCTCGTTGAAGAGACCCTTGCCGGGAGCGAGCTCGTTGTTACCGTTGACGGAGCAGGCCAGGTCGGCCTCGTTGTATCCGGCGGCCGCGGGGTTGCGGGTCACCGAGAAGCGGATCCAGTATTCCTTGGTGGCGCCGGGGGCCAGCTCGACGCCGTCGGTCAGCGTGTAGACGCCGCCGGTGGCGGTCGCGTTGGACGCGGAGTTCAGGCCGGCCTGGGTCTCGGCGATCTTGGCAGAGTTGATCTCCAGGCCCTTCGCGAAGTCGGGCTTGTCGGTGAGCTTGCCGGTGTTGGCGGCCAGCGAGCCGTCGTTGGTGGCGACGATCTTGTAGTCCACATTGAAGGTGGTGGCGCCGCCGGCGCCGCCGTTGTTCTCGATGGTCTTCTGGACGCGCAGCTTGGGAGCCTGGTATTCGTTCACGAAGGTACAGGTGATGGGGGCTGCCTCGTCGGACGCTGCACCGCCGACGTTCTTGAAGCTGACGCCGCGCTCGGTCTTGGTCACGGCGACGTCTTCACCGATGCCGTTGACGCACTTGATGTCCTTGAGGCTCCACTTGTCCTCGCCGCCGGTCGAGATGTCCTTCTCCGTGATGGTGAAGTCGGAGTTACCGACCTCGAAGGGGATGAACACCGAGTCGTACTTCGCCTGGGCCTCACCGAAAGCGGTGGGGGTCAGACTCGTCAGCGGATCGGAGCCGTACATGTAGCTTGTGCGAGCCGGCGCGGAGGAGACCGTGGGCTTCGTGACGGACACGGTACCGGTGGTTGCCGGGGTGTCAGCCCTATTATCGTGCCACGTGTCGCCGGTAGTCACCGAGAAGGTGGCGGCGGGGATCGTCGGGTTGGCACCCGCCGGGTCCTCGACGGCCTTCGCGATGCGCACGCTTCTCTCCTCGGTGATGACACCGTAGAGGCAGCCGTAGTTGACCGAGAGCTCCTGCGTCACGAAGGTGTCGGTACGCTTGGCGTCCGCGGGCGGGGTCGCGGGACAGTCGGCGGTCGGGATGGAGTTGAAGTTGTCCGGGGTCAGGAAGTTGGTCGCATTGTTCGCGGGGGTGAAGCCCCACAGGTGCAGACGGTACTTGCGGCCGTTCTTCGTGAAGGTATGGTCCGAGGCTGTCTTCTCCAGCTTGACGGTGTCGTAGACGTAGGGGTTCTCGTTGACGTTACCCTTGGCGCCAGGCCAATTGATGGGCGTCACCCTCTTAGCGGTAACGTGGCTGTACGGCTGCTCCGCGCCCTTGTTGTAGTACTGGCTGTAGAGGTCGTAGTCGCCATTACCCTCGCCCACGTACTTGACGCAGTAGTAGCGTCCCGACTGAGACTCAGGCTTGTTGACGTAACCCTGCGAGGGGTCGGCCGAGTTAGCCAGCTCGGGCTCGTAGGCCGTGCCTATGAAGACCTGCTTGCCGGTCGCAGGGTCGGTCACCCACTTGGGCGTGCCGTAGTAGATACCCTGGTCCATGACTGCGTCGCGCAGGAACTGAACGCCAGACGCGGGGAGCGCAGGTTCTGTCGCAGACTTACCGTTGATGCCGATGTCGGTGCGGCAGGTGCCCGTCCCATCAATACCGGGGTCCTTGACGTAGGCACCACCCTTGCGGTACATGATCGTCGAGGAGAGAGTGTTGTAAGACTCGTAATTGACGAAGGGATACGCCTCGGGCTGAGAACCGGTGAGGTTCGGGATCGTCAGCTGCAGGGTCGAGTGCAGATATTGCTTAACATTTGGTCCGCCCTGGATCGGCAGGTTGTTGTGGCGGATCGCGCCGAGCAGGAAGGTCTGACCCGGCTGAACGGTACCCGGATCATTTGGCTTGAAACCGATGGCGCTCTGGCCGTTCACCCAGATCTTCCCGGTTCCGCCATCGTGCCACTGCTTGTAGTGGGCATCCATCCACTTCTTACTGTCCTCAGAGTCGCCGGGACCAGTATTGTTCGTTTGGTCATCCCACTTCCACGGCGCGCCGCGGGCGATGTAGGTCCACAGGTCCTTCTGCTTGGCGACAGTCCCACCCAGGAAGGTGCCGACAGGCTTGCTGTCCGTAATCGGTTTGCCGCCATTAACGCCGGTGCTGGAAAAGGGTGTTGGCGACATGCCCGGCACGATGCCGTAGCGGATGAAGTTGTCGGGGAGGCTGGTGGTTGTGTCGGTCTCAGAAGCGTTGACGATGCCCGTGCCCATGTTGGCACGAACAGCGCCGACGTCGATACCGGTAGCGGCGGGCTCCTGGGCGGCCTGTGCGGCCTGGGGGGCGGCAGCCTGGGAGACGACCAGCGTGCTGGCTGCAGTAGCCACGACGGCCAGGGCGGCCAGGGCGCGGGAGGCGACTCCTGTTCGCTTGGTCCGCGCGTGGCCCGCGCGCGCTCGACTCGTTGCCATCAATCGTTCTCCTTGAGGACTCTTGCTTCGCTGTGTCGCACTCGGAGGGACATCCCGAGAGGTTTTTCCACAACCTTGACGACATCCAGACTACGACGCAGTTACTGAAAAATGCAACCCAATTTGTCCAACTCTCAAAGTGGGCTACCTTACAGAAAAATAGTCAAGCGATATTTCCGCAGGATAAAGCGGTTTTACCTATCGGTATCAGTCTATGAAAGTGCCTCCTGTGACCTATTTTTGGCTTTTTTAACGGATGGAAACAAATCAAAATGTGGAACTTGACTGAACTTGACACATCCTCAACAATCAACCGATAGTCCTATTCTCGAACCGGTGTCACCCGCCAAGCGTCAAGTGCCGCAAGGCAAACCCTTTACCCTGTCATCCGCGCGCCCTCGAACTTCTCCCCACCGCCACATGCCCCGCGCCACACCCCGCGCCATATGCCCCATCACCCGCCCGCGCCAAAGTCGCATGCAATTCCCGAACAGGAGTGACTCAGCAGCGCGAACTAATACGAACAGGCAGGACGCTCGAGGGGAATTGCATGCGAAACTGCTGAGCTGCACCACGGTTCCTGGGAGGCCCCGCCCGGAGGCCACCGCGGGGCCTGGACACTCACACCAGAACCACAGACGCCGCCGGTGTGGAGAGCGCCGGCAAGGCCAGAGCAAGCACACACGCACCAAGCCCCGCTCGATTGGAGGCCGCCGCGGGGCCTGCAGGGCCTGGCCGGACAACGAGTCGACGCGCCCGGCCACACGTCAGCGACACAGCGCCGCCGGTGTGAAGGGCGCCGGAGGGTTCGGAGGGCCAGGGCACACACGCGCACGCCCGATCAGAGGCCGCCGCGGGGCCTGCGGGGCCTGGCCGGGCTTCGAGACGACGCGCCGAGCGAAGCTCGCAGCGCGGACGGCGAGCGGGCGGGCAGGCCACGCGGCGGCCGGAGATCAGGCGCACAGAGCAGCCACACTCACACACTGCAGCCCCCACGGCGGCTACTGCACAATAGTCCCCATGGATCTTCGCCCCGTCACCCTCGGCACGTCTGTCACGACGTACGACCCGTCGCGCCCCACGCCCGCAGCTATTGTCTCGGGCGAGGTTGCCGCGCATGATGCGCCGCACCCGCTGTCGGTCTTCGACATGTTCCGCATTGGTATCGGGCCGTCCTCGTCGCACACGGTGGGCCCGATGCGCGCGGGCCTGGCGTTTACGACGGAGCTGACGACGCTGAAGCCGCCCTCTCACATCACGATTGACCTATTCGGGTCGCTGGGCGCGACGGGCCGAGGCCACTCGACGGACCGCGCGGTCCTCCTCGGCCTGGCGGGCTACGACCCGGAGACGGTGGACATCGAGACGGTGGAGTCCATCCTGCCGACCCTGGCCTCGTCGAGCATGCTGACGCTGCCGAGCGGCACGCAGGTCCCCCTCAACATCGCCGAGGATGTGCGTTTCGTGCCGCGCACGGTCCTGCCCTATCACGTGAACGCGCTGACGATCACGGCTTCCGACGAGGACGGCGCCACCATCCTGGAGCGCACCTACTATTCGGTGGGCGGCGGCTTCGTCATGATTCAGACGAATGACGACCCGCACAACCCGGAGGTGTCCTCGCTCGCGACGAGCCAGGCGGGCGTCGGCATCGACGTTCCCGCGCCGCACCCCTTCGCGTCGGGCGCGCAGCTGCTCGCCGCGTGCGACGCGTCCGGCCTGAGCATCGCGGACCTCGTGCGCGCGAACGAGGAGGCGGTGCGCCCCCACGAGACCGTCAACGCCTACCTGGATCGCATCGCCAACACGATGTTCGACTGCGTGGACGCCGGCACGTCGGCGGCGGGCATCCTGCCGGGCGGCTTGGACGTTCCGCGCCGCGCACGCGCGCTCGCCGGAAAGCTCGCGGAGCGCCTGACGGGGTTCCCCGCTTCCTCGGACGAGGCCGGGGCCCCCTCGGGTGCATCTCCCGCGGACGGCGTGCGCTCCCCTGCTGCTCGCGCCTGGGTGTCGACGGTTGCCGACCCGATGCGCGCGATGGACTGGGTGAACCTCTTTGCCCTGGCCGTGAACGAGGAGAACGCGGCGGGCCACCGCGTCGTCACCGCGCCGACGAACGGCGCGGCCGGCGTGATCCCCGCGGTCCTCGGCTACCTGGTGACGCACTGCCCCGAGACAGGGTCGACGCCCGGAGTGGCGGCGGGGCCTGAGACCGAGGACGGCGCGGTCACCCCACTGGCGCACATCCGCATGACGGCGGACTCCTCCAAGGCTTGCTCGAATGATCCCGCCTCGCGCGAGGCGTGCGCGGCCCGCCGCCGCGCCCTCGTGCACGATTTCCTGCTAGCGGCGACGGCGATCGGCGCCCTTATTAAGACGAACGCGTCCATCGCTGGCGCGGAGGTCGGCTGCCAGGGCGAGGTCGGGTCGGCCTCGGCGATGGCGGCGGCGGGCCTGGCTCAGGCCCTCGGCGGCACTCCGCAGCAGGTCGAGAACGCGGCGGAGATCGCGATGGAGCACTCACTGGGACTCACGTGCGACCCAGTGGCGGGCCTCGTGCAGGTGCCGTGCATCGAGCGCAACGCAATCGCGGCCGTCAAGGCGATCAACGCGGCGCGCATGGCCCTGTGGGGCGATGGCCGCCACACGGTGAGCCTGGACGTCGTCATCGAGACGATGCGCCAGACCGGCAACGACATGCTGTCGAAGTATAAGGAAACGTCGGAGGGCGGCCTGGCCGTCAACGTCGTGGAGTGCTGAGGCCTGCGGGGCTGGCTGCGGGGCTTCCCCGCAGTCCCGAGCCGCGGTGCGGGCTGCGGCCGGTGGCGGGGCCAGTGCCAGACAAAAGTCGCATGCAATTCCCCCGCGGCATCAATCGACGCAAGCTCAAAAACCGCCGAATCCCAATAATCTGATTTCAAAACCTGAAATACACTCAGGGGAATTGCATGCGAAATCACTGATCGCACACGTTAACCCGATAAGTGGCGGTCTGGGCCCTTTCATGCGCACGTTAACCCGACAGGTGGTGGCCTAGGCGGGCTGCCCACCATGCCACCAATAGGGTTTAGCTGCGCATTGAAGGGTTAACACTGCCAGCAGTGGGGCCCAGCTGCCCGGGCCGCAGCGAGCACGTGACTATACAGTGCCGAATCACTCAACCACCACACCTGCACGCACCAATTTCGCCAAAGTGCAGACCCATTCAGCCAAAATTGTCGTATTTGGGTTCTTTTCACCGAGATGGTCTGCACCTTGGGCGCAACGCCAACCGAAAACGGGATCTCACCACCACCAATCGGGGGGAATTGCGCCATCCAAGGCTGCGACACGCCGACAACACGCCCCCGCAGCGCTTCGCATGGCGCACAACCCCCACCGCCACCGGCGTGGAGAACGCCGGGGGCACGGAGAGCCCGACCGCAGTGCCCGTGAGCAGCGCCAGGGCGCCGCCATAGCCCGCCTACTGGCACGAGGACTACGCCAGAGCACAACACCACTCGCCCAACAAGAACCACACCTTGCCGCTTCGGGACAAAACTCTCCCTGCTCACCCCTTCTCGCCGCATGTGCGGTACAAAACTCTCCCCGCTCGCCCAAGATGGCCCAATTTGGCATGTTTTGCCCGCACAGGGAGAGTTTTGTACCGCTTTGCTCAACAAAACACCAAGCGGGGAGAATTTTGTACCGAACACGAGGCAGAGATCGAGCGAGCCAACACAACAGCACCACGGGCCCCACTAGTGCGGAGGGCACTGGTGGGTCCGGGGGATCTGAAGGGTCCGGAGGGCGCGGAGGGTCCGGAGGGCGCGGAGGGTCCGGAGGGCACGGGCGGGCCTCGAGCCGCAGGAACCCACCACGGTGCCGGTGGACGGTCGCAAGACCACAGCCAGACAAATTTCGCATGCAATTCGATTGGACCAAATTTCAACAAACCCAGAAAACGTTGCAATTCCAACGATGCAAATTCAATATTTGAACAAGCTGCGGGGGAATTGCATGCGAAATTGATGATTGACAGCCAGAACTGGGCTACATGCAGCAACCCAAGGCCCGGCCGGACAACGAGTCGACGCGCCGAGCGAAGCTCGCAGCGCGGACGGCTCGCGGGCGGGCCGCCGCCCACAGGCACCCCAAGCAGCCCGGCCCAAAACGACAGGCACCCGGCACCTGGAACACCAGAGGCACCACGAGGCAACAACCCACAGCAACACACGCCAACGGGTGGGGTGCCTCGCGGCACCCCACCCGTCACTCAACGCCCGGTCTTTCAACCGCGGTTAATCAACCGCAGTCAATCAACCAGCACTCACTCCGTGGCCAGCGCCTCCGATGGGCTAACCTTCGCGGCCCGGCGGCCGGGCAGCCACGAGGCGATGAGCGCGGACACGATGGCGACGACGCACACGCCGACGAGCTGCATCCACGGCACGCTCAGCACGGGAGTGGCCCCCTCAACCGGCAGGCTCATGACGCCGACCCACCCGAAGGCAACGCCCATGCCAACGCCGATGAGAGCGCCGGTCAGCGACAGGAACAGCGCCTCGAGGGCGAGGAGGCTCTTCATCTGGCGTCGCGTCAGGCCGAGCGCCCGCAGCAGCCCGTTCTCGCGGGTGCGTTCGGCGACCGACAGCGACAGCGTGTTGGCCACGCCCACCAGGGACACCAGGACGGACACGCCGAGCAGTCCGACGAGGACGAGCATCAGCCGGTCGATGATCTTCGTGTACATCTGGCGCTCCAGCGCGGAGCCGTTGACACTCAGGTGCGAGTCCTTGAGCAGCGCAGCCTGGACGGTCTCGGCATCGGCCCCGTCGGCCATCTTGATGATGACCGCCTGACGCTCGAGCGAAGACGCGATGGACCGCAGGGTCTTCTCGGAGACCTGGGCCTGCCCGACGCTGCCGTTCTTGTCGTACACGGCGCTCAGGTCCACGCACGACTCGGCGCACAGGCGCAGCGTCTGCCCGGCCAGGGCCTCGTCGCCGACGCGCACCTGGCCATCGCCCAGCTGGGTGACGGTCGAGTGCGTGACACCCGTGTAGTCGGGTTCTCCGGTGATCATGACCGACGAGGCCTGGGCCTCGTCCTCCGCCCCGGTTCCCTCACCGGAAGCGTAGGCGGGCGCGCCCGAGGTGGTCGTCAGGGTACCGGGGGCGGCGTACTGGGCGACGGTGGCGGCGACGCCGTCGGTGGCCGCGATGGCGGCCTGCTGGTCGTCGGTGATCGCCCCATCTGTGGACACCGCCATGAGGTCGAAGGGGCGCGCGTCGTTCACGGCGTTGGTGAGGGTGGTGCGCACGGAGGCGGCACCGACGATGATGGTGACGACGAGGGTCACGCCGATGATGATCGCGGTGCCGGTCGCGGAGGTGCGGCCGGGGTTGCGCATCGTGTTCTCGCGGGCCATGGCGGACAGGGTGCCCGGGAAGGCCGAGCCAAACGCGCGAGTGAGGGCCGGCAGCAGCACCGAGGCGACGAGCAGCGCGCCGAGGAGCGCCAGGAGCGACCCGCCGAATGCCCCGAGGAATTTCGTGCCGCCGCTATCCGAGCGCCATGCGAGGGCCACAGCCCCGCATCCGGCCACCGCGATGAGCGCGCCGATGATGAAGCGGACGGTGTGCTTCTTGCGGGCGGCGGCCCCGGCCTCGTTCACGGGGGCGAGGGCGGCGACGGGGGCGACGCGGGAGGCGGCGCGGGCCGGGAAGACGCCGACCAGGGTCGTGAACAGAGTGGCACCGAGCCACGTGAGCGCGAGCTGCCAGACGGAGGCCCCCGCCAGCGCCGCAACGACGCTAGAGGCCAGGCCGGTTCCTGCCTCCGCGAGCGCGCCAATCAGCCAGCCGAGCGCGACGCCAATCGCGGACGAGATCGCTCCGATCGCGAGGGCCTCGCGGGTCACGAGCGAGCGGACCTGTCGCCTGGTCGCTCCCAGCGTGCGCAGCAGCGCCAGTTCGCGGGTGCGCTGCGTGAGAACGACGCGGAATGTCGAGGAGACGACGATAGAGGCCACGAGCGCCGCGATCGCCGGGAAGATCAGCATGATGCCCATCGTCACGGATGCTCCCAGGCGCGCCTGGTTGAGATCGTCCTGGATCGCCTGGTGCACGCTGGTCACGCTCACGCCCGAGACGCCACTCAACGCGGAGTTCGCTGTTGCCACCCACTCGTCCTGGGTGGCGCTGGGAGGGTTTGCGTTGCTGTCCGTATCCGCTGCGCTGGTGGCGACGATGAACTTCCCGGAGGCGGTCGTCCCGAAGATCGCGGAGAAGCCGCCGTCGGTCACGTAGCTGGCGGGCACGCCCATGCTGATGGTGTTCGAGCGGGTGGTGCCGACGACGGTGAGGGTGCGGTAGTCGCCCTCGGTGAATCCGGCGCGCACGCGGACGGTATCGCCGACCTTCAGCGAGAGGGTCAAGGCCGTGTGCTCCGGGATGGTGATCTGGTCGTCGGCGGTCGGGGCGGTTCCGGCGCTCAGGTCGAGGCCGGCGAAGGGCTTGGGGGCCATCGGCGACACGTAGAGGCCGGCGCGCGTCGCGTCGGTTTGGGCGTCGGCGGGCCACTGGGCCATGTGCTTGATGGCGGTGACGCCGCTGGTTGCGCTCAGGGCCTTTTCGGCGTTCTCAATGGCGCCTTCGGGCGCGTCGTCGTTTTGGGAGACGACGATCGTGCCGCCTCGGTACTGGCTGTAGACGCTAGAGGTCAGGCCCGAGGTCATCGCCGTCATGACGATGAGGGTGATGACGATGAAGGCCGTGGAGATGGCGACGGCCAGGCCTGTGGAAATGTAGCGGCGGCCGTGGGAGCGCAGGTTGGCGCTCAGGAGGGAGTTTGTTGCAGACATGAGATGAGCCTTGGGGTGTGGGCGCGCGTTCAGCGCAGCGCCGCGGTGAGGGAGTCGGCGGTGACGTCGCGCAGGTCGGAGACGATGCGTCCGTCTCGGCACACGAGGACACGGTCCGCGTAGGCGGCGGTGGCGGTGTCGTGGGTGACCATGATGACGCTCTGGCCAAGTTCGTCGACGGCGCGGCGCAGCAGGTCCATGACCTCGGTGGTCGAGTGGGAGTCGAGGTTGCCGGTGGGCTCGTCCGCGACGATGACGGCGGGGCGGCTCATGAGGGCGCGGGCGACGGCGACGCGCTGCTGCTGGCCGCCGGACATCTCGGAGGGGCGGTGACTCAGTCGGTCCGCGATGCCCAGGGAGGTGACGATGAGGTCGAACCAGTCCTTCTCGGGGGTGGCCCCGGCCAGGCGCATGGGCAGGAGGATGTTGGCGCGCGCGTCCAGGGTGGGCACCAGGTTGAAGGACTGGAACACGAAGCCGATGCGGTCTCGGCGCAGCTTCGTCAGCGCGGTGTCTTTGAGGGCGGTGATGTCGGTGTCTTCGACGAAGACGTGCCCGGAGGTGGGGGCGTCGAGGCCGGCGAGGATGTGCATCATCGTGGACTTGCCGGATCCGGAGGGGCCCATGATGGCGGTGAATTCGCCGGCACCGAAGCCGACGCTCACGTCGTCGAGGGCGCGCACCTGCGCGTCGCCGCTTCCGTAGATTTTGGAGACGCCCTGGAGTCGGACGATGGACGAGGCCGGGGCCGGTGCGGCCGCGGGGGCCTGCGCGATTGTTGTGTTCGTGTTCATGCATCCATCGTGCGCCTGCGGCGTGCGTCACCGCTACGGAGGTTTCCCCTGATTCATCCCCGAGACCACCCGGGGTCGTCTCGGGGGTCGCTCCGCGCCGTTCCTCGGGGACCGCGGTCCTCCTCGGAGCCCGACCGTCGTAATTCCCGGTGATGTGCCTGCGGGGATTTCTGGACCCGGCTGCAGTACCCTGAGTGACGCCGGAGACACCTACCAGAAACTTCGCATGCAATTCGATTGCATGAACTTTCAACAACCTTCGGAATCGTTGCAATTCCAACGATGCCAATTCAAATCCTGAAATAGTCACAGGGGAATTGCATGCGAAATTGCTGGGTGCACGATAGCCACGTTGGCCTGGCTGCGGTGCCCGTGGGTGGCGGCAGGGCCTGGCCGGGCTTCGAGACGACACATCGAACCAGACAACAGCGACCCGGCCCCACTGGTGTGGAGGGTGCCGGAGGGACCGGAGGGCACGGGCGGGCTTCGAGGCGCGGCGCCGAACGAAGTGAGGTCGCCTAGCCTCGCGGGCGGCCGGGCCCTCCGGCGCCCGGAACACCCGTGGGGTCTGAAGCGACTACGACTCGGAAACCTCGCCGGCAGCCTCGCCCGCAACAACCTCGCGCAGGGACAGGCCGCGGTAGCGGTTGATGGCGGCACCCACGTCGATGAGGCGCGGGCGCGCCAGGAACGCCGGGTAGGGGCGGGCGCCGAACTTGCAGACGGCGTCCAGGCCTTCGGAGGCGAGGCGTCGGCCGAGCTTGGCCATGAGGTCGGGCATGGACTGTTTGCCGGCCATCTCCTCGAGGACGCCGCGCACGCACCAGGCGATGGCCTCGGCCTGCCCGGGGTCGACGACTCCGGCGACGTCGGAAATGTCGATGGTCGATCGGTCGACGGTCAGCACGGAAGTGCCCGAGGCCTTGGTGCGCGGGCGGTCCACGCGGGCCTTCGCGGCTGGCACGCGGGGTGCCGCCTCCCAGCTAGTGGGCACGTCGGTGCGGGGGCGCGGCAGGTCGGCAACGACCTCGCGCGCGCGGGAGGTGACGTCGAGGCAGCGGTAGTTGTCCATCATGAGGACTCGGTCGGCGGCGTCGAGAAAGGCGCCGGAGCCGCCGACGACCATGATGAGGGAGACCCCGGCCTCGGTGAGGGAGGTGACGCGGTCGACGAGGGGCGTGATGGGTTCCTTCTCGGCGGCGACGAGGTCGCGCATGCGGGTGTCGCGGATGAGGAGGTTGGTGGCGGAGGTGTCCTCGTCGATGAGGAGCGTGCGCGCGCCCAGCTCGAGGGATTCGATGATGGAGGCGGCCTGCGAGGTGGAGCCAGACGCGTTCTCGGTGGAAAACGACGTGGTGTCGGCACCGCCGGGCAGGTGGGTGATGAACGGCGAGATGTCGACGCCGGTGACGGCCCTGCCGTCGGCGGCGCGCACTTTCGTGGCGGTGGGGTCGGTGGCGACGAGCTCGCGGCCGTCGCCGGGGATGTGCGCGTAGACGCCCTGGGCGATGGCCTCAAGGAGCGTGGATTTGCCGTGGTAGCCGCCGCCGACGATGAGGGTCAGGCCCGGGGGGATCGCCATGCCACTCACCTCGCCGGCGTGGGGCAGGGTGACGGTGGCGCGCAGGGACTCGGGGGCGGAAAAGGCGACGACGCCGTCGCCGGTCAGCGGCGTTTCGGAGATGCCGGAGCGGCGCGCCAGCAGGGCGTCGTCGGCGACGAAGGACACCCACCCGCGCTCCTCGAGGATCCCCTGGAGGGCGCGGTAGTCCTCGTAGGCGGCGACGTGGGCGAGGAGGCGGGAGCGCTTGCGGGTCGTGTCCGGGTCCTCGGACACGAAGTCGAAGCAGTCCATGACGATGTTGGGCACGTCCACGTCGAAGAGGCGGGCGGCGCTCTTGCCGAGGATCGTGCGTCCGCGCGCGGGGAGCTTGACCTGGAAGCGGACCTCGACGCGGTCGGGCAGGACGGTGGCGTAGGAGCGCTGGAGGATGAGGGCGCCGGCGCGGGCGATCGACACGTCGCGCGCTCCCCGGGCGCGGATGGCCTCGTCGAAGGAGCGGGCAATAAAGTCCGCGGCGGCCAGGCGCGCGTCGGACGAGGCCAGGGCGGCCTCGGGCAGTCCCATCGCCTCGGGGGTCGCGTAGGCGCGCAGGGACGAGGGCGGGGCGTAGGGGTCGGCCTGCACGTGATCGATCGCGAGGGTGAAGTCCCCGTAATCCCAGGCACCGAGGGCGTTCTTGTAGAAGCCGTAGGGGCGTCCGTCCGCGTATCGCAGCTGGTCGAGGAGGTCAGCGTCGGTTCCGGACGTCGAGCGCGAGGGTGCTTCGTATCGGGGAGTCATACCCTCAAGAATACAGGTGGAGCCTGCGGGAACGGCATCACCGTTCCTACAGGCTCCGGTGTGTGAGGAGTCAGCACTGTCGAGTGACTCTCACGGTGGCGTCAGTCGAGGAGAGCGACGATAACCCAGAGAATGATGAAGAAGGCCTGGATGGACACCATGACGATCGAGACGACCTTCGCGGCCTTCGTCAAGCTCAGGATGCTCTGCGGCGCGCCCTGATTCTTGGCGTTGGAGTCGATGATGAAGGACCAGATCACCGACGGGATCGACAGGAGGAGCCAAAAGATGAACCAGCTGATAACTGACAGAACGATCGCGATGATCGCTTGGGTACGCAAACTGTCGAACTGCGTGGATGCGGGCGAGGTGTACATCGGCTGGCCGTACACGGGCTGACCGTATGCCGGCTGGCCGTATGCCGGCTGGCCGTATGCCGGCTGGCCATAGGCCGACTGGCCATAGGCCGACTGGCCATAGGCCGACTGGCCATAGGCCTGCTGGGGCTGGCCGTACGAGGCCTGGGGTCCCTGGCCGTACTGCGCGTACTGGTCTGCTCCGGGCTGGCCGTACTGCGCGTACTGGTCTGCTCCGGGCTGGCCATACTGAGGCTGCTGGTCCTGGGCCGACGCAGCGTACGACGCGCTGCCGGTACCCTCGGGCGCGTACGGCGAAGGGGCAGCATAAGGCTGGGTGGCGGAATCCGCAGGGGTAGGGTTCAGGGGATCGCTCACGGAACGCTCCAATTTTTCTTTCCGGTCAATACAACAGGCATCCTAACAGGATGCTCGCACAAACACGTATGGGGTCCGGATCGAGAGGCGATCCGGACCCCACACGCGAAGTACTCAGTAGCGTGAGCCACCGGCCGCGATGACAGAAATGATGGCGATGGCGTAGAACGCCACGACCACCACGATGAGGACGATGTGGATGATCGAGCAGATCTTCGCGGTGTTACGTGCACTCGCCAGATCCGTCGTAATATCGAGCGGCGCACCGAGGCTCTGAGCCTCAGACATCATGTTGTTCGCCCAGAACCACATGCCGCCGGACAGAAAAATACCGCCGAGGACGAAGCTCAGGAAGGAGAAGAGACGAACGTTCGAGGCGTTCGAGCGGATCTTCTCCAGGGCCGGGTTCAACATGTACGCCTGGCCGTACGCGACCTGGGGGGCCTGGCCGTAGCCGGGCTGCGCCTGGCCGTACGCACCCTGCGGGGCCTGACCGTAGGAGGCCTGACCGTAGGAGGCCTGGCCGTAGGGGGACTGGTCGAAGGCGGGGTACTGGTTGTTGGGATCACTCATGGGATACTCCGAATGGAATAGGTATTAGTTACGCGGCTCATCCTAGCGCACGCATGACTGAGTCAATAACCATCGGGACGGAAGAGAATCGCGCCACAGCTCGTCCCTGCAACGGCGAGCACTCAACCAAGGACGCCCGCCTCCATCGCGCACACGGATCAGTAGCCCGAATCGCCCGCGATGAAGAGCAGCAGATTGGGGAGGACGATGACGAGGATGATCAGAAGCACGAGGCCAACAATCTCAACGATGCTGCAGATCATCGCGGTCTTTCGAGCGCCACTCACCTCATTCATCACGTCCATGGGGGCATTGAGTCCCTGCGCCTCGGACACGAGCATGCCACCCCAGACCCACGCTCCAATCGAGAGAATCGGCCCGAGGGTGGCGAAGCTGATGAACGCCATGATGCGAACCATCGACGCGTTCGACCGCACACGCTCAACGGCGGGGTTCAAGCTGTACGCGAAGCTCCCATACACGGGCTGACCGTACCCCTGCGGCTGACCGTAGCCCGGCATGCCCGGCCCTCCACCGTACGGAGGCTGCCCCGCGCCGTACGGGGGCTGTCCCCCATACGAGGCCTGGGACCCGTATGCCGACTGAGCACCGTACGCGTCCTGCTGGCCATAGCCGCCTTGGCTCGCGCCACCGACGCCGTAGGGGTTCGTCAGATCACTCATCGCTTACTCCGAGAAGATGTGAGGAGATATACCCCCACATCATACGAGCGCCTTCCCAAAATCCGAAAAAACGGCGAGGCTCACACCCGCCACAGCGCCCGTATCCCCCGGGAACTCAGCCCCGGCCTCGTCCCCCATAAAACGGTGCGGGGGCCGGTTTCCCGACCCCCGCACCACCCGACATACGGGCGTGACGTCACAGCATGCAGGACACGCAGCCTTCGACCTCGGTCCCCTCGAGGGCCATCTGGCGCAGGCGCATGTAGTACAGGGTCTTAATGCCCTTCCTCCACGCGTAAATGTAGGACTTGTTCAGGTCGCGCGTCGTCACCGTGTCCGGGTAGAACAGCGTGAGCGACAGGCCCTGATCCACGTGCTGGGTGGCCACCGCGTAGGTGTCGATGATCTTCTCGGGGCCGATCTCGTACGCGTCCTGGTAGTACTGAAGGTTCTCGTTCGTCATGTACGGCGCCGGGTAGTAGACGCGGCCGATCTTGCCTTCCTTGCGGATCTCCACGCGGGACACGATCGGGTGAATCGACGACGTCGAGTTATTGATGTACGAGATGGAACCCGTCGGAGGCACCGCCTGCAGGTTCTGGTTGTACATGCCGTACTTCGCGACATCGGCGGCCAGGGCCTCCCAGTCCGCCTGGGTCGGGACCTTAATCGACGAGGCGGCGAGCAGCTCACGGCACTTATCCGTGGTGGGCGCCCACTCCTCGTCAATGTACTTGCGGAAGAACTCGCCCGACGCGTACGCGGAGTCCTCGAAGCCCTCGAAGGTCTCCCCGCGCTCGCGCGCGATCGTGCACGAGGCCTTGATGGCCTCGAACAGGACCGTCATGAAGTACATATTCGTGAAGTCCAGCGCCTCCTCGGACCCGTAGTGCACGTGCTCGCGCGCCAGGTACCCGTGCAGGTTCATCTGGCCCAGGCCGATCGCGTGGCTCATCGCGTTGCCGCGAGCAATCGACGGCACCGAGCCGATATCCGACAGGTCGGAGACGGCCGTCAGACCGCGGATCGCCATCTCGATCGTCTTGGAGAAGTTCGGGGAATCCATGGTCTTCGCGATGTTGAGCGAACCCAGGTTGCAGGAGATGTCCTTACCGACATGCGAGTACGACAGGTCGTCGTTGTAGGTCGAGGCCTCGGACACCTGCAGGATCTCCGAGCACAGGTTCGACATGGTGATGCGACCCTTGATCGGGTTCGCCTTGTTCACCGTGTCCTCGAAGACGATGTAGGGGTAGCCGGACTCGAACTGGATCTCCGCGATCGTCTGGAAGAAGCGACGCGCGTTGATCTTCTTCTTGTGGATACGGCCATCATCCACCATCTCGTGGTACTTCTCCGTCACCGAAATCTCGGAGAAGGGCACGCCGTACACGCGCTCCACGTCGTAGGGGCTGAACAGGTACATGTCCTCGTTCTTGCGTGCCAGCTCGAACGTAATGTCCGGGATGACGACGCCCAGGGACAGCGTCTTAATGCGGATCTTCTCGTCCGCGTTCTCACGCTTGGTGTCCAGGAACTGCATGATGTCCGGGTGGTGCGCATGCAGATACACGGCACCCGCGCCCTGACGCGCGCCCAGCTGGTTCGCGTAGGAGAAGGAATCCTCGAGCAGCTTCATGACGGGCACGACGCCGCTGGACTGGTTCTGGATCTTCTTGATCGGGGCGCCCGCCTCGCGCAGGTTCGTCAGCTGCAGGGCGACGCCGCCGCCGCGCTTGGACAGCTGCAGGGCCGAGTTGATGCCGCGCGCGATCGACTCCATGTTGTCCTCGATGCGCAGCAGGAAGCAGGAGACCAGCTCGCCGCGCGCCGCCTTACCCGCGTTCAGGAAGGTCGGCGTGGCCGGCTGGAAGCGGCCGCTCATGATCTCGTCGACGAAGCTGCGCGCCAGCTCGATGTCGCCGCGCGCCAGGTACAGGGAGACCATGGCGACGCGATCCTCGAAGCGCTCCAGGTAGCGCTTACCGTCGAAGGTCTTGAGCGTGTACGACGTGTAGTACTTGAACGCGCCCAGGAACGTCGGGAAGCGGAACTTGTGGGCGTAGGCCTGCTTGTACAGCTCCTTGATGTCCGCGAAGTCGTACTGATCCAGGACGTGCTTCTCGTAGTAGCCCTCGTCCACCAGGTACTTCAGCTTCTCTTCCAGGTCGTGGAAGAACACCGTGTTCTGGTTGACGTGCTGCAAGAAGTACTGGCGAGCAGCCTTACGGTCCGCGTCGAACTGAATATGTCCGTTCGCGTCGTACAGGTTAAGCTGCGCGTTCAGCGCGTGGTAGTCCAGCTCCGGGGAGGGAGCTTCCTCTACGCCTGTGTCGGTGTAGTTTTCTGCCAAAACTGTTCCAGTCCTTCGCGAACTCTGGAGACGTCCTCGGGCGTACCGAGGAGCTCGAACTTATACATGTGGGGGACCCCCAGCTTGGCCGCGATGATGTCGCCCGCGATGCAGTAGGCCTTGCCGAAGTTAGTGTTTCCCGACGAGATGACGCCCCTGCACAGGGCCCGATTGTCGGGGTCATTGAGGAACCTGATGACCTGCTTGGGCACAGCTCCCTTGATATTTCCGCCGCCGTAGGTGGGCACGATGAGCACGTACTCGTCGGTCACGCGCAGGGGTTCATCCTTGGGGAGCAACGGGATTCGCGCCGCCGGGAGGCCGAGCTTTTCAACAAAACGGCGGGTGTTGCCCGTCGCCGACGAGAAGTAGACGACGCTGCCCATGGTGATCCTTCCTGCTTGGCGGGATGCTGAATCTCTAGTGTCTCACTGACGAGGCCCGGGCGGGCTCCCCTGGCACGCGTGTCCCATGTGGGATGATCGACGCGGCCTGACCTGCGCGTGCGCATGCTCGTGTGCTGCGGGCGTGTGGGCTGCTTGACTGTGGGCCGGTTTGTGGTGTGGCGTGGGCCGGTTGGCGGCGCGCACCCAAGACCGGCGATCAGCAATTTTCCCCGATCTTGTGGCGGCCTCACCTCTCGCCCATCCGAGCAATTCTCAGCCTTTGCCGAGGGAGTCACCCCGGCCTCGTCCCCACCCGCGTGCCGGTTGGCGGTGCGTACCCCAGACCGGCGATCAGCAATTTTCCCTGATCTTATGGCGGCCTCACCTCTCGCCCATCCGAGCAATTCTCAGCCTTTGCCGAGGGAGTCGCCCCGGCCTCGTCCCCACCCGGATATACGAAAGCCCCGGCCTCACGGCCGGGGCTTATCGGCCAAACTCAGGCCTGCAGCGCGAGGGGGGCTGCGGCGGCGACGGCCTTGATGCGGTCAGGGCGGAAGCCGGACCAGTGATCCTCGCCGGCGACGACGACTGGGGCCTGCTGGTAGCCGAGGCCCTTAATGAAGGCGAGGGACTCCGCGTCCTGGGTGACGTCGATCTTCTCGTAGGAGACGCCCTGCTTGTCGAGGGCGCGGTAGGTCGCGTCGCACTGGGGGCAGCGGGGCTTGGAGTAAACGGTGATCGACATGTTCGTGTCTCCTTGCGGCTCAAGGCCGGACGTTGGCATCCTATGTTGACTTTCTAGCGGCTCGTTCGCCGCGAACACGACAACACTACACCTTGGGGCCACCCACGCAAGCGACCCCTAGATGTTGTGTGCGACGCCCTGACTGTGGACGATGCCTGAGGGGCCTGTGGACGGAGCGAGCGGTCAGGATCTCCGTATGGCTGACAGGGTTTGTCGCGCCGCATTCACGGGCGGTCGCAGATGCGCGCAAACACTGGGGTTTGTCGCTAACCTATGGGCACATCTAGGGGTCTCCAACACCCACACAACCACCTGTGCACCCTGTGGACGGGCGCATCACCACCCTGTGCATAACCGCCTGCCAACCAGCTAAAAGATGTCGAGCGTCACACTCGCCAGTGGGGGTCTTGGGCGTGTCGCGCCCGCACATCTAGGGGTCATTGGCGACTAAGTGACCCTACATGTAGGGGTTGGTGAAGTTTTCGGGGAAATGACCGGAATCCTGCGGAAAGGCGGTCGCGGGGAGACGAACAGGACATCAAGAAGTCGCCTCCAATGGCCAATGGTCCCTACATCTAGGGCCCGCGTGGGCCCTAGATGCGGACCCTTATAGAGGTGCCCATATGCGCCCTAGATCCAGGAGGGACACTCCCTCGATATGGACCAGTGCACGAGATATGGGCCGATGCACGCCCGTTCTCGCTGCTGGTGCGCACCCTCATCCCCTTTGCCAATGCACGCCCTCATCCCCTTTGCCAACACACACCCCCGCCCTCTTTGCCGGTGCGCGCCCAGCACGCCACCTCACCCCAGTAACGTGCCCCTCCCCCAATTTCGCATGAAATTCCAAAATACAAGTGACGCAACATCACGAACTGATACAAACCAGCATGATATTAGCGGGGAATTGCATGCGAAATTGCTGGACAGCGACCAGTTATGCCGAGTACCACCGAAACGGATGCACCCATGCGGCCTACAGCCCTGGCTGCAGGCCCCTTGGTTCCCACAGTCGACTCGCAACGACCCCTAGCACCATGCCACGACGCCTCCACCGGTACAAAACTCTCCCAGCACGCGACCCCAGCGGCCCACCCGG
>NZ_JAPWAD010000018.1:0-52933 GCF_041432695.1 Pauljensenia sp. 27098_8_83
TTCCGCACGTAATTCCCTGGTGACCACACCTTGCAGCACCCAAGCAACCTCCGCCGAAGCCCATACCCACTCCCAGCAAGCAAAGATTCAACCAGAACGGGAAGATTCCACCTCATCGGGTAGATTCCACCCGATCAGAAAGGGTTGAATCTTGCCGATCGGGTGTCACACCACTGAGGAACAAGCTCCACCACGGTTCACGCATCAACTCCTACATCCGACACTGCACCCGTTACGGGACACTGCACCTCTTACGGGACGCTACACCCGATCAGAACGGGTGCACTGCCTACGTATCGGGTGTAGCACCGACATTTACAAGCACAACCGCGGACCAAACCACCACGCACGCCAACTTCAGCGCAACGACAGCAGACCCAGCACAACAAAACGATCACAGCGCCAGCACGCGTGGCAGACAATACCCCATGCCACGCCACTTCTCCGAACTACCCGATAGAGGGCTCAACTCCTTTCGAATCTAACGCCCCATCGGGCACAAGCGCAGACTCGGAAGCGCACCCCTGCTCACACGACCCCACACCATCAGGCAAGCAATACTGCAGATGCCAGCACCGACTAATCCCAGTCCACAACTGCCCGTAGTCGCGCACAGGAAACCACAGAAGATCGACTCTCCACGGCCGACCTAGACCTACCTGCAAGTAATGGACGAACCAACCGAAGCGTAGAAAGCTGCTCTCCATAATCATCCCGCTCTTTCACAGAATGATTCCAGAGCAATTCCAGTGGAGAATTCAAAAAAGAAATACATGCCATTGCAACAAGAACACCAATTAAAGCTAGTGTAAAACGGTTAGCCACAGAATCCAGAGTTGAGAGGAAACCAAACATCGTCAAAATTATAGAAAATACGACTCCCGATAGACTGCGAAGAATTTTACCAAAAGGAACAAGTAGCTTCTGCATGAACATAAGACAAACTATCTCAATAGTCATCAACACCCCGAGCACAAGTATTCCCGCTGAAAAACCATACCAACCTGTCGCACGAAAACTCGCATAGAAGAAATATGGAACAATGATCCATATTACCAGAATAATAATCCCCAAAGGTTTACGATCCGGCTTGAAATCGACTGTTGAAGCTTTTTCACCGAGCCAGGTTTCATTTGCGCGCCAGATATCCAGCGGACTCTTTCCAGTCTTCTCCGAAATAGCGTGAATAGCCCGTTCACATTCAGTCATCGATCGCAGCTGATCAGGCTTAAGACACTCTTCTTGAGGGAGATCGGTCATCTTGTGCATGCCCTTCTGCTGGAACCTAGATTCATCATGCAAACAGATCTATCACCTTTGACACACGCGCTGATGATACGACACGCTTATAGACACTCACACTTCCATAGCGCAAGGGTGAGATCACATATTGGCTAGATTAGAGTCATTACCACTTGCGCACACCTAGGCTACAGAGCTTTACAGACCTTACATGTAACGCTGCACTAACCCGCCGCAAGCAGCTCGAGCAGACATGCCCAATGCGACGATGAGCTACTTACAACGCGCGCACCGCACCTACAACAAACCCCCGCAGCCGTGAGGCTGCGGGGGTTTGTCATTCAGCTTGTTTCAGCGTTCAGCGGCCCTCGAGGTAGGTCTTCGCCGCGGCCAGGACCTGTTCCCACATGCCGATCGCATCCTCGTACGCCTGGCGGGCCTCGGCCTCGTCGTCGGAGACCGACGCCAGACCGGACTCCTCCACGTGGATGCCGACGCCGCCGCGCTCCTCGGACAGGGAGACCTCGACGCGGGTCGCGTACTCGTCCGGCAGTTCGTCGTCGGCCAGCGGATACCAGCGGAAGGCGACGACATCCATCGGATCCTCGTCGGCCTTCTCGATCAGCCAGTCACCGGCGTCCGGGTCGCTCACGCGATAGATACCGTCGTCCCCGAGGCTCACCTCGTGGTCACCCAGCGGGCCGTCGTTGACCCACCAGCCCGGCTCGGACACGAGCGCCCACGCGGCCTCAATGTCGCAGTCCACGACCACGTCGGTCTCGACGCGATCCAGGTCGTCCTCAACGTCGGCGTCAGAAGTCATGTCAAAGAAGCTCATACACCAACGGTACCGGGTCGGGCGCTCCCAGGCACGCAAATGGACACCGAAACGGGCGCCCATTTCCGCACGTCGGCAGGCACCGGAACAGACAAGGGATCAGACACGCGAGCACGTCGGCGCACACACGCACGAGGCATTGGAGCGCCGCGTCGCTCGCGCGCATACGACGAGGCCGTGGCCGCCCCGCGGGAAAGCGAGAGTCCGCCACGGCCTCATCGTGTCAAAGAGCCTCAGGCGAGACGCGTGATTCGGTAGCGCCAGTCCACGGGGCCAGCCTCGAGGGTCTCCACGCGGTAGTGCTGCTCGGAGTCCTGCAGGTGCGCGAACAGCGGCTCGGGCTGGTGGGGCGCGCAGATCTGGATGTTCTCGCCGACGGGCAGGTTATCGACCGCGGCGAAGAGGACCGCGTGGCGCACAACGCGGGGGATCGAGTGGATGACCAGCTCGTCCGCGCCGGGGCGGTGGATGACGCCGGCGCCGCCAGTGTGGACGTTGCCCGCAGAGGGGGCACCGTCACCGCAGCCGCAGCCGCCCGCGGTGGAGGCGATGGGCTCGGCGGCCATCTCGTGGGGACGCTCGGCGGGAGCGTCGTGTCCGCCGCAGCCGCAACCGGCGTGCTCGGCGGGGGCCTCGGGAACCTCGTGGCCGCCGCAACCGCAGCCCGCGTGCTCAGCGGGAGCCTCGGCAGCCTTAGCGGCATGGCCGTGGCCGTGGCCGCCGCAGCCGCAGCCACCCTGCTCGGGGGCCTGCACAGCGGGAGCCTGCTCGGCGCGCTCCTTCTTACCTTCGCCACCGCAGCCGCAACCGCAGCCGCCGTCCGTGGACGGGACGGTGTTGGCGTCGACCAGCTTGAACATCTGACGGTCAGTCATGTCTTTTCCTTATCCTTCGGCCCGACGGGCCATTTCAGCGAACCTTACCCAGTGTAGTCATGCCTCAGCCACGCCCGCGCGTTCACTTAATGAGGAACTCGGCCTCGACCTCGACGCTCACGTTGAGGGGCAGCGCGGCGACACCGACGGCGCTGCGCGCGTGCTGGCTGCCGAAGATCTCACCGAACAGCTCGGAGGCGCCGTTGATGACGCCGGCCTGCCCGTAGAAGTCGGGGCGCGAGGACACGAAGCCGACGACCTTCACGACTCCCGCGAGGTTGTCGATGCCGCCCGCGATGGAGGCAGCCGCGGCCAGGGCGTTGAGGGCACACACGCGCGCCGCGTCCTTGGCGTCCTCGGGGTCCGCGCCGTCCTCGCCGACCGCGCCGATGCACACGGGCTCGCCGTTCACGACGGGGATCTGGCCGGAGGTGCGCACGACGCCGCGGTCGATGACGGCCGGCACGTAGGCGGCGACGGGGGTGGCGACGGCGGGCAGTTCGAGGCCGAGCTCGGCGAGCTTCTCGGAGGGGAGCATGAGGGGTCCTTTCGTTGTCATCGACGAGGCCGGGGCCTCGTCCTCCGGTTCCAGTTTAGTTGCGCTGTTCCCGGGGGTGGTGAGCGAGGGTGCTGGCGTGAGATACCGGGTGGGGCCTCGGCGATAGAGACGTGATGGAGGCATGCGTGCGCCCCGCGTGTCGACAATCACGCGGGGCGCACTAGTGGGGAGCCTCAGCCCTGGGGTGCGGCCGGGGGCTGACCGCCCTGACCCGGACCGCCCATCGGGGGCTGACCGCCGGCCGGGGGCTGACCGCCCATCCCCATGCCGCCCTGGCCGGCGGTCGCCTCTGTGGCGGTGCCGTCGACGCTCACCGTGTAGGTGGAGCCGTTGGTCATGCCGGAGGTCGAGTAGATGACGTTACCGAAGGCCTTGAGCGAGGTGTAGGTGCCCAGAACCGAACCCGAGGCGTCGGTGATCGTCACCGTGGATCCGGCGGAGCCGGTCGCGGCGGCCGAAATCCAGCCCTGACCGTCGGTCGTGGTCGGCGTCTCCACCATCTCGTTGGTCGCGAAGGCGATGACCGTGCCACCCGTGATGCTCATGGCACCGTTGCTGTCCAGGGCTCCGTTCGCGCCGGACGCCGGGCCGTAGACGGTCGTCGTGCCGCCGCTGATGGTCAGCGAACCGTTGGAGTCGAGGCCGTCGCCGTTCGCGTTGACGGTCACGGTGCCACCGCTAATGGTGAGCTGTTCGCCCGTGTCCTCCATCGAGCTGCCGCCGTCAGCCATGCCACCGGGGCCCATCTGCTGGGTGGTCGCGGTGGCCGTCGAATCGGAGGACGTCGTGTTAGAGCTGGACTCGGCGGTGGCGGCCAGGCCGGCCTCGACCGTGATCGAGCCCGAGGCGTTGATGCCGTCGTCGCTCGAGGTCAGGTCAACCGTGCCGTCGGAGATCGTGATGAGGCCACCCTCGAGGGCCTCGTTCGACTGCGTGACGGTCACGGTTGCGCCGCCCAGGACGGCCGCGACCTCGGTGTGCACGCCATCGTCGCCGGAAGCGGCGGTGATCGTGCCGGAGCTCAGGCGCAGGGCGCCATTGGAGTGGATGGCGTCATCCCCGGCGTCGATGGTGGTCGAGCCGCCGTCGACGATGATGTAGGTCTGCGCCTTGATGCCCTTGGCCGAGCCCGTGGAGGGCTTGCCGGCCGAGGCGCCGCCGCCCGAGGTGATCGACAGGGTGCCGCCGGTGACGATCGCGTCCGTGTACGCGTCGATGCCGTCGCCGCCCGAGGTCAGGGTGACGGTGCCGTCCGCGATGTTGACGTAGCCCTTGGTGTCGTCGTTGTCCTGGTCGGACTTGAGCGCGTCGCCGCCGGAGTTCACGGTGACGGTGCCGCCGGCAACAGTCAGGGAGTCCTTGCCGCGCAGGCCGTCGTCCGAGGCGGTCGCGTTGATCGTGCCGCTCAGGACGTACAGGTCATCCTTGGAAGTGATCGCGTCCGACGCGCCGGAGGTCACGTTGAGCGTGCCCGAGCCGGTGATCGTCAGGTCCATGTCGGCGTAGATCGCGGCGTTCGCGTCCTCGGTCCCCGTGTAGGTGCCGTCGATGATCGTCGAGGTGCCCTCGAGGGACAGGACGAGGTCGTCACCGCTGGTCGCCTCGATCGCGGCACCCGCAGGCGAGGTGATGGTCGCGTTATCGAGGATCAGGACGACCTGGTCCTCAGCTCCCGCGGCCACGACAACCTTGCCGGTGAAGGAGCCGCTGAGCTTGTAGACGCCGGCCTTGGAGATGGTCAGCACGCCGTCACTCACGGACACCGCGTCGGACGAGGAGGTCGCGGTCGCGCCGCTGAGCGTCACGTCGACGGCGTCCGAAGCCTTCCAGTCACTGTCCTTCACGTGGGAGGCCTTCGCGTTCGAGGCCAGGGCGTCGGCCGCGGTGGGCGGCGCAGTCGTGTCGCCGTTGGTTCCGGAGGCCGCGACGGCAGCGGTCGCGCTCGTCGCGGTGGAGCCGGAGGAGGCCACGCCCGAGGCACCGCAGGCACCCAGCGCCAGCGCTCCGACGAGGGCGATCGCGCCAATCGTCCGAGCGGGGGTCCAAAGTTTCTGAAGGGCTTTCATGTGTATGTCTCTTTCGTGTGCTTAAGGCTTGTATTTCTTATGCTCAGCGCTTTCGTTTCGCGTGCTGTCGAAACCGCGGGCGCCGGTGTGGCAAAACCGGAGGGCCGGTGTGGCGTCGTCCGCCTGGTGTCCGCCTGCGCGTGGTGTCCATCTACTTGACGGCCACCTGCCCGGCGCCCGTCAGGCCGCCATCGCGAGGGGCGCCTCGCGGGTCAGCTCGGGGGCCTCGACATATTCGGGGAAGTAGCGGCGCAGCGTGCGACTCCACTTGTTCGCTGGCAGGTCGTGCATGGCGGCCATCGCGGTCCCGTACTTGGAGATTGTCGCGGGTCGCACGCCGCTCTCCCACAGCAGGTGGTCAACGACCGAGGGGGTCGCACCCGACTTCGTTTCGATGATGACCAGGTCAGGTCGAGCGACCTCGGTGCCATCCGTGCGCAGCGAGCGCCACGTCAGCTTCGTGTCCACCGTCGCGCGTCCCACGCCACCGGGCAGGAGCAGGGTGTTGCGCTCGTACGATCCGGCCAGGACCGGCTCGAGGGCTGGCACCAGGTGGCCGTACCCCGTCTTCTCGACCTTCCCGGCCACCCACGTGCGGCGCTCACCCGCGAGAGGAGCCCCGGCCTCGTCCCAAGAGATCGGCATACGCTTCTTAACGGTCACGCCGCGCGGGCCGCGGGTCTTGACCTCCAGGAAGGAAGCGCCGGACGAGAGGTAAGAGCGGGTGCGGACCTTGAAGCGGCGGCGGCGCTTGAGCGCGGTCAGCAGGTAGGAATCCATGTCGGGGGTGTCGTAGTAGGTGGACGCATAGCCCTGGGACACCTGGCCGTCGACCCTCAGGACCTTCGTTTCCTCGGGGAGGCAGCTCAAAATCGCCGAGGCCGTGGCCGCGTCCAGCGCGTACTTGCGGTCCACTCGGGTCAGCATCGCCGCGCGCTTATTCAGTTCATCAAGGCCGATCGCGTCGAGGTCGGCGAGAATCGAGTTCAGGGTGGCGTTCATGAGTCGTTTCCTTGGTAGTGGCGGTCTGCGGGGTGGCGGTCGTGTCGGAGTCTGCTGGCGGGTCAGGCGACCTTCGAGCGAACGTCCACGAGCGTCAGGTCGTTCACGAGGTCGAGCTTGACGACATTCACCGAGGCGACGGACGCGCCCAGGCGCTGCTCGAGGGCCGCCTTCAGCTCGGCCGGGTCGGCGATCGCGCGGTCCAGCTGGACGGTCTGCGACGTGTAGCGGCCGAAAATCAGCTTCGAGTCGCCGAAGGCCAGGGCCACCAGGATCAGCGCAATGAGGCCGCCCAGCAGCGGGGTCACCGCCGAAGACATGCCCGTCAGCAGGCCGAGCGCCAGCGATGCGAAGTAGTAGGCGATTTCCGTCTGCGAGATCTGATCCGAACGCAGTCGGATGATCGAGAGAACACCAAAGAGGCCGAGGCCCAGGCCCGCGCTCACGGTCGAGTTCGCGAGGATGATCGTGACGGCGAGGACGCCGACATTCACTCCCAGGAACGCTGCGACCAGGTCAGCGCGGCGGTGCCGTGGGAAGTACAGGCCGAACACGAGGGCGGCCATGGCAACCAAGTCAATGGCGATCAGAATCAGGGCGGTCATTGGTGTCTCCTTTTGTCGATGCACCTATTTCCCCACGCGACCCTATGAAGAACCTATGAAGCTCTCATATTTCTCATATGACTTTGTGGAGTGTTGCTGTGAAGCTGTGAATGCTTGTGTTTGCGCGGGCCGTTTTCGTTGGGCCGGGCTGCTTGATGCGCCCGTGGGCGGTGGCCCGCCCGCGAGCCCCGGCCCCACCCAATTTCGCATGCAATTCCCTCACGACTATTTCAAACTTTGAATTCAGATCGTTGGAATTGCAACGTTTTTAGACTTTGTTGAAACTTCTCCCAGTCGAATTGCATGCGAGTTTTCTGGAGGCAACGCCGTGCTACCACCCACGGGCACCGCAGCCAGGCCCACCACACCGCAGCCTGTTCCCATAAGCGGGAAAAAATTCTCCCAGCACGCTCAAAACACCCAAAAATCGGCATTTTTTCATCAGCAGGGGGAATTTTGTCACGGTCCAACCTATGCATCACCCCTCCAGACCACTACGCCCACAGCCCAAACCTTGCGTGGCGCGCCCCGTGACAACAACGCCGGTGGCACACTGGCCACATGACTGACGCCCCCACTCCCGAAGCCCGGACAAATGAGCCGGCCCAGACCTCGTCCCTCCCATCCCTGGCAATCACCGGCGCGTCCGGGAACGTCGGAGGCACCACCGCCCGACTCCTGTCGGAGCGCGGCCTGCCCCTGCGCCTGCTCGCGAACACGCCGTCGCGCGCGCCCAAGCTGCCGGGCGCCGTCGCGGTGAAGTGCTCGTACGAGGACACACTCACGACGCGCGTCGCGCTGGAAGGCGTTGACGTCCTCTTCATGGTGTCCGCGCCCGAGAGCGAGGACCGCCTGGCCAAGCACATCGCTTTCGTCGACGCAGCCGCGGCTTCCGGGGTGCGCCACATCGTGTACTTGTCGTTCATGAACGCGGCGCCCGATGCGACGTTTACACTGGCGCGCACGCACTTCCACACGGAGGAGCGCATCAAGGCGTCGGGCATGACGTACACGTTCTTGCGCGATAACTTCTACGCGGACTTTTTCGTGGAGTTGCCGGACGAGGAGGGCCGCATCCTCGGGTCCGCGGGCGACGGGCGCGTCGGCGTGGTCGCGCGCGAGGATGCGGGGCGCGTGGCCGCGGGGGTCCTGGCGGATCCGGCGCGTTACGAGAATCAGACCCTCGACGTGACGGGCCCCGAGGCCCTCACCCTCGACGAGATCGCCGCAATCCTCACCCGCGTGCAGGGTCGGCCCGTCACCTACGTGCGCGAAACCATCGAGGAGGCGTACGAGTCGCGCAAGAAGTGGCCGGCCGCCCAGTGGGAGTACGACTCGTGGGTGTCGACCTACACGTCGATCGCGCGCGGCGAGATGAACGTCGTCTCCACAACCGTGCGCGACGTGACGGGCCGCGACCCGCTCACCTTCGAGGAGGTCGCCCGCGCGGCGCTCGCGTCGCGCCGCTGACTGTCGCGGGTTTTGGCTTTGTTGCCCCGGTTTCGCTTCTCTTCTCAGGGACGAGGCCGGGGTTGCCTCATGCGCTCATGCTTGCCGCCTACGCGGTGGCCCTGATAGCGTCGGAGCAGTCAGACAGTAAGGAGATGCCATGAAATCCAAGAAACGCATCCTCGTGACGCTAATCGTCGCGATCCTGGTCGGCATCGCTATCTTCCCGATGCTGCCCCTTGAATACCGCGACCGCATCATCGCGGTGCTCACCCACCCGCTGTACTACCTGGGCCTGAGTAACTGGTAGGACGAGGCCTGGTCCAGATCCATAGGCATGGGGGTGGGGTTCCCAACCGGGAACCCCACCCCCCACTGACTAAGCCCGCAGCCTCAGAGATTCTCGACGACCGCAGCGCGGGGGCCGCGCTCGCCGGTGGAGGCGTCGCGCCAGGCCTCGAGAGCCCGCAGGAACGCGGTGGCGCCGGGGTCCTGGAGGCCGATCGACCGGTCCTGCAGCCACGAGGCGCGGCCACGCTGCGACTGAAGGTCGCGCGTGGCGACCACGGCCTCGCCGGCGTCCACGATGGCACTATCGAGGGCCGCCGCCGCGAGCGCGCTGTCGTGAGCGACCGCGGGGTTGGCCTCGATGCTCCGGGCGAGAGAATCGACGGCGGGAATCATCGCGTCGAGGATGGTCTTGTCGCCCACCTGGCTCTTGCCGCGGTGGGAGATGGAGGTTGCCGCCGCGCGGATGAAGGCCTCGGCCTCGACGGCCGTGATGTCCTCGCAGCCGACCCACACCTTCGATCCGGCGAGGAGGCCGCCGGCGACCAGCGCCGCCATCGTTGACGGGTTGGCGTTGGCGAATGCCTTCGCGCAGGCGCGCGCCACGTCGGAGGGGGCGGGTTCGGGCTCGGTCGGCATGGCCTTGAGCGCTTCGATGACCGCGCGGGCCCCCGCGGAGATCGTGATGCCGAGGTCGCCGTCGCCGAGGACCTGGTCGAGGTCACGCAGTTCGTCCGATGATTCGATGAGCAGCGTCATCGAGTCCTGAATGCGCTGGATGAGTTCGGGTGAACGCATTGTCATGCCTCCCTGAAGAACGGGGACTGGGCGGGGGCGTCGAGGAGCTCGAGGAGCTCGTCGTCGACCTTGAGCAGTGAGATCGAGGCGCCGGCCATTTCGAGGGACGTCGCGTATTCGCCGATGTAGCGGCGTTCGATGACGACTCCGATGTCCGCGAGCCTCTGGTGGGTGCGGCGGTAGAGCAGGTAGAGCTCTTCGAGGGGCGTGGCGCCGAGGCCGTTGACGAGGACGGCGACGCGGTCACCTTCGCCCAGGCCGAGGTCGGGGATAACGGAGTCGAGGATCTGGTCCGCGATCTCGTCGGCGGTTCCGAGGGGGCCGCGGTGGATGCCGGGTTCGCCGTGGATGCCGATGCCGATTTCCATTTCGCCTTCGGGCAGGTCGAAGGAGGCGGCACCCGTGGTCGGGAGGATCGTCGGGGACAGGCCGACGCCCATGGTGGCCGTGTTATCGACGACCTTCTGGGCGACGGCGGCGACCTCGTCAAGGCTGTCGCCGCGCTCGGCGGCAGCGCCCGCGGCCTTGTAGGCGAAGAAGATGCCAGCCACGCCGCGGCGGTCCTTGGCGCGTTCCTTGGGCTGGGAGGCCACGTCGTCGCAGCCGAGGACGGTGCGCGTCTCAATGCCGTCGAGTTCGAGGAGGTCGACGGCCAGGTCGAAGTTGAAGACGTCACCGCCGTAGTTGCCGTAGAGGAAGAGCACGCCCGCTCCCCCGTCGACGGCCTTGGCGGCGTCAGCGCACTGCTGGACCGACGGGGAGGAGAACACGTTACCGATGGCGACGCCGGAGCACAGCCCCTTGCCGACGTAGCCCTTGAAGAGGGGGAGGTGACCGGAGCCGCCGCCGGTGACGATGCCGACGCGGCCGGGTGCGGGGCTGTCAGCGCGGACGAGGACACGCCTGTCGTCTCCGGGGGTGCGGACCTGATCGGGGTGCGCCAGGAGAATGCCCTCAACCATCTCATCGACGAACTGGTCGGGGTTGTTAATGATCTTCTTCATGATCATTTCCTTTCTGTTGCGCCGCTATTGAGGGCGGCTGCTGGTTGTGGGCGCCTGAACGTTGACGTCAGGCGTGTTCGAACGTCTTTCCAGTCGACGCAGTCGAGGACGAGGACGCCGATGAGGATGACGCCCTGGGCGATCGCGTACTGGAAGGCAGACAGGCGCATGGAGGTGAAGCCACTTTGGACGACCTGGAGGGTGAGGGCCGCCAGGAATACGCCGCCGACGGTGGCGAAACCGCCGTTCGGGTTGGTTCCGCCGAGGACGGCGATGACGATGACGAGCAGCACGTAGGAGGCGCCGTAGTCCGCCGAGGCCGTGGGGTTTCGTGCGATGAACACGATGCCCGTGAGGGAGCCGAGGAATCCGGTGAGCAGGTAGGAGCTCAGCAGGATTCGGGAGGAACGAATTCCGGAGAATCGGGCGGCTGTCCCGTTGGATCCTTCGAGGGAGAGGGACAGTCCCAGCGGGGAGCGGTTGAGGATGAATCCGACGAGGAGGGCGACGAGTCCGAAGACGATGAAGAGGAGGGGAACTCCCGCAACTGCGGTCTTTCCGAACGCCGTCAGCGCTGCCGGGGATCCGTAGAGGGTTTTGCCGCCCGTCCACACGACGGCGAGGCCGTTGAAGATCTGCATGGTGCCGAGCGTGGCGAGGATCGGGGTGACGCCGACGTAGGCGATGAGCACGCCGTTGACGAGGCCACACACGAGGCCAACCCCCAGCCCGATGAGGATGATGACCGGTCCCCACTGTTCGGTTCCACCCAGCGCGCTCGAGGTGTACAGAGTCGACACGGTGATCGCGCAGAGGTTCGCGATGGCAACGAGCGACAGGTCGATGCCGCCGGTGACCATCGAGATCATCATGGCGATGGAGAGGATGCCGATTTCTGCGACGGCGAGCAGCATGTTCTGCAGGTTCAGGCCCGTGAGGAACACGCTCGGGGAGAGGATCGAGAAGATTCCGATGGCCACGAGGAGGATGACGACCATGCGGGCGATCGACCGGTCGCGGCGCAGCCGGGAGAGGATCGAGGCGCTGAATCGGTCAATCCGGGAGTTTGTGTCGCGGAGTGTGTTGTTCATAGGACTCATCCTTCGACGGCTTGGGGGACGGCGTTGCTGTGGTCGACCTGGGCGCTCTTGGCGCGCATCGTTCGCGCGCTGCGCTTTGCGGCGAGCGCTTGGATGCCGACACCGGCGACGAGGAGCAGGCCGACGGCGGCACGCTGCCAGGCGCTGGGGACGCCGATGAGGATCAGCGAGTTGTTAATGAGCTGGACGAGCAGCACACCGAGGATCGTTCCGCGCACCGACCCACGTCCGCCGAAGATCGACGCGCCTCCGAGGACGACGGCGGCGATGATGTCGAGTTCGTGGCCGACGAGTTCCTGGGGGTTGGCGGACCTGCCGAGGATCATGTAGACCATGCCGGCGGTTGCGGCGAGGGTTCCGGCGATGACGTACACCCAGATTTGGGTGCGTTTGACGTTGATGCCGGCTCGGTGGGCGGATTCGGTGTCGCCGCCGATCGCGTAGATTGCGCGCCCGAACATGGTCCGGCTGAGCACCAGCGCGATGACGATCGCGAGGATGATGGCCGGGATGATCATGGAGTGCAGCAGCGCGACGCCCGTCGATGTTTCGACGGAAACGATGTTTGCGGTCGAGGCCGACGCCATGCCCTCGGGCAGCTGGGCGATGTACTTCGAGCCGATGTACGCCAGGAGGAAGCCTTGGAAGATTCCCTGGGTGCCGAGCGTCACGATGAGGGTCGGGAGCTTGAACCTGGAGATCAGGTAGCCGTTGAGCAGGCCGAGGAGCGCTCCGATGGCCAGCGCCATCGCGAAGGATCCGACGAGGCCGATGTTGATTCCTCGGCTCAGCTGGAACACGATCGTGGCGTAGGAGGCGAACGAGGCGATGGCCGCGAAGGAGACGTCGATGCCGCCGGAGATGATGACGAGGAGGACGCCCAGCGCGTAGATCATCGGGACGATGGAGGAACGCAGGAGGGAGAAGAGCGTCGAGACCGTGAAGAACGCGGGGCTGATCGCGGACATGATGATGGTCAGGAGGACCAGGACGGACAGGACTATTCCTTCACGGTTGGGTCCCCAGATCCAGCGCAGGATGCGCCGCGCGACGGTATTCATGTTCATGACACAACCATCTTTCTAATCGTTCGAGCATCGACGTCCTCGCCGGCCAGTTCGGCGGCGATGTGGCCGCCCTTGGTGATGAGCACTCGATGGCAGCAGGAGACGAGTTCCGGCGCGTCGTCGGAGATGATGACGATGGCCATGCCGGCTTCCGCTTGTTCGCGCAGAATGTCGAGGATCTCGGCTTTGGAACCGACGTCGACGCCGACCGTGGGCCCGTTGAGAATGAGGACCTTGGGGTTGCGCGCGAGCCACTTCGCGAGGACGACGCGCTGGGCGTTGCCGCCGGACAGGGATCGCACGGGGGCGAGGACGTCGGGGGCTTTGATGCGCAGGGACTCGAAGTAGTGGGCGATGGTTTGGCGGATCTTGTCTTTGCGCAGCGTGTTGAGTTTCGAGGTGTGGTGGTCGATGGACGCGGCGATGACATTGTCGGCGATCGACTTGTCGAGGAAGAGGCCCTCGGTGAGTCGGTCTTCGGGGACATATCCGATGTGGGCCTTGATGGCCTGTCCGATGGAGCCCACCTCGACGTGTTCGCCGTCGATGTAGACGCGTCCGGAGTCGATGGGCAGGAGGCCGAAGAGGGCCTGGGCGATTTCGGTACGTCCGGATCCGAGGAGTCCGGTGATGCCGAGGATTTCGCCCTTCTTTACGGAGAAGCTGACGTCCTCGAATCCTCCCTGGGAGGTGAGGGATTCGACGCGCAGGCGTTCCTCGGCGTCCTGGGCAAGGGGCGGGACGCGTCGGCTCTGGTCGAGTTCCTTGCCGGTCATGTAGTGGGTGATCTTCTCACGGTCGAGGTCTTCGACCGGCGAATCGATGACGTTGCGTCCCGAGCGCATGATGGTGACGCGCTGCGAAATCGCCATGACCTCGTCGAGCTTGTGCGATACGAAGATGAGGGCAACGCCCTGCGCGCTCAGCTTCTCGACGACCATGAATAGGCGTGCGACCTCACGCTGGGTGAGGGCGGTCGTCGGCTCGTCCATGATGAGGAGCTTCGCGTTTCCGGCCAGGGCGCGGCAGATGGCGGTGAGCTGCTTGTCCGCGACGGAGAGCTGTTCGACGTCGGCGTCGAGCGGGAGCGGGACGCCGAGGCGCTCGACGATCTGCGCGGCCTGCTTCTTTGCGTTCGTCGCGCTGAAGAACTTCTTCTTTTCTGTCACCGACGAGGTCATCATGATGTTCTCGGCAACCGTCAGGTTCGAGAACAGGCTGAAGTCCTGGTAGATGACCTGGATGCCGGCGTCCATGGCGCTCAGCGGCGTCAGCGAGGAGACGGTGTGGCCGTCGATGAGGATGTGTCCCGCGTCGGGCGCGTGCACTCCGGAGATGACTTTGATGAGAGTGGACTTTCCGCAGCCATTCTCGCCGGCCAGGCACAGCACTTCTCCCGGCCAGACGGCCATGTTGACGCCATCCAGGGCGCGAACACCGCCGAAGTTTTTGACGATATCCCGAACCTCTAGAAAGGGGTTCTGCTGCACGCTGACGCCTTCTCCGTGGGGGCGCGGTGCTTCATCCACATTGCTGCGCATGTGCTCTCCTTCGAGTGTCTTGTCGACTGCGCTGTCGTGGGACGCCTGCCCCGGCCTCGTGCCGATGTGTCACGAGGCCGGGGCTGCGTGATCAGAAGTCGTATTTCTTCGCCTGCTCGGCGTCTGCGGCGATCTGGGCGTTGCCGACCCAGACGTTGTCGTAGCCGTCGAGCTTGTGGAGGTTGTTGTAGCCCTCGATGCCAAGGTCCGTGCCTTCGGTGATGGTGCCGCCGTCAGCAAGGATCTTCGCGATCTGCAGCTGGGCCTTGCCGGCGAGGGCAGGATCCCAGAAGAAGATCTTGTCGATGGATCCGGTGGCCAGGTACTTCGCGGATGCCGAGGGGATGGAAGTGCCCATGACGCAGACCTGATCGGACAGGCCGGCCTCTTCGATCGCGCGGGCGATGCCGGGCACGTCGTTACCGGCGGAGCCCTGGAAGGCCTTGATGTCGGGGTACTTGCCGAGGACTTCCTTGGCCTTTTCGTAGGCGGCCGTCTCGTTGTCAGTCGACTCGATGGGCGTCTCGACGCGCTCCATGTTGGGGAAGTTCTTCTGCTGGTAGTCGTAGGCTGCCTCGACCCATTCCATGTGGGTCTTGGCGGTCAGGCCACCGACGAACTGCACGTACTTGCCGGTGCCACCCGTGCACTCCCCGAGGTTCTTCATGATGTCGATACCGTAGGAGGCGTTGTCGAATGCCTCGATATCCGCATCAACGTTCTTGATACCGGTCGCCTCGTGGGAGACGACCTTGATGCCCTGTGCGCGCGCCTGTTCGAGGACGGAGGAAAGGGCTTCGGGCGAGTTGGGGACGACGGTGATGGCGACGGGCTTCTGAGCGATCAGATCCTGGATGATCTGGATCTGCTTTTCCGGCGCGACGTCGGTTCCACCCTCCGTTCGCGTGTCGTATCCATTCTCGGCGCCCCATTCCTTGACGCCCACGTCCATGCGATCAAACCATGCGATGCCCTTGACCTTGACGACGGTGACCATCGTCTTGCTGGAATCGCCCGCGGCCGAGCCGGTGTTTGATGAGGAGCTATCGCCTGTCGTCCCGCCGACGGTCGAGCAGGCAGTCAGAGCGAGCATCGATGCAATGGACACCGATGCCGCCGTCAGTCTTCCGATCTTCATGTCGTCACTTCCTCGTGATCTAGTTGTCCGACGTTTCGGGTTCGCCATCTCCTGCGATGGCGCACGCATTATGGCGTGACCCGCGTCGCAATCACTTACATTACACGCGGTATCGCGCAGTGGCAACTCGTTTTCGCGCACGTCAGGCGTCCTGATTTGCTGATAACTGCTCTTCCGCGCGCACCTCTACGCACGGTTATACGCAAATACTGAGCGAAAGACGCCCCTGTGGGCTGGCTATATAGGCAAGTGCACGTGTTGCGCGGTATCGCGCACATTCGCGTCGAAAGTTCGGTACAGTGTCAAGCGGGCGGCGATCACGATGCACTGTTGCAGGCATCATCTGTACCCCTCGTCGCACCCCGCGTAGACCATAGCCACCAGAAGGAACCATCGTGACCCGGCAAGACACCATTGTCTCCATGATTGAGGCAACCGGCTTCGAGACCGTGTCCTCCTTGGCAGAGGCTCTCGACGTGAACGTGTCAACCATCCGCAGGGACCTGGAGCACCTGGCCGAGGCCGGCCTCGTGCGCCGCACCCACGGTGGCGCGATCCCGATCCCCCAGGACGAGGACACCGAGGAGTTCCTGCAGGATTCCCCGAACCGCGCGGAGAAGCGTGCGATCGGTCCGGCCATGGCGGAGCGCATCCTCGACGGCCAGTCCGTGTTCATCGATTCGGGGTCGACGTGCCTCGAGGTGGCTCGCGCCCTCGACGCGCGCCGCGTGACCGTGGTGACGCACGATCTGCTGGTGGGCCTCGAGATTTTGAAGAAGCCATCCCTGAACCTGGTGTTCGTGGGCGGCGAGCTACTGCCGAACCGGACCCACATGTGGGGGCCCACCGCCATCGATCAGCTCGACCACATCCGCGTGAACACGGCTGTTTTCGGTGCGAATTCGGTGATGGAGGACGGCATTTACGCGTCAACCGGGTACTCGATCGAGCTGCAGCAGAAGGTCCGTTCGATCGCGTCGACCGCCTACTTCGTCGCGGATTCGACGAAGTTCGGCCGCAACGCCCTGTACAAGGTCCTCGGCATCGACGCGTTCACGGCGGGCATCACGGACTCGTTCCTCTCCCCCATCTCGGCGGCGGCATACCCGATCCCCCTCATCCGGGCAGAGGTGAGTCAGGGGTAGGTTGTGTCAGAAGGGTGACGCTGCTGTTTCACAGCAGAAACCGCAAAAGCTGGGTCATTTCCAACCGCGACCACCACTCCCTCGGTGGCCACATCTACCACAACGACCATCAAGCATCTGCTTCCAACAGGCGCACCATTTCCTTACGAACAGCCAACCGACATTCATTTGTCAGGGGCTACGAACTGCAGAGTGTGCTCGATAGGTTTGCGTACGAACACGCAATTTCTGTATGGTTTGATTAAAACCATTCTCACGCTACAGGGCTACCATGGGACAGCAACGAGGCACGTACTACTGGGATGACGATTCCCTCTCACCAGGCAACCGATCCGAAGGTGGATGGTCGGAGAATCTGTTCGACGACGACGGTAAGCTACGAGGCCACGCGCGCTTCATCCCCGATCCCGACTCCGACGATGATGGCTACACCTACTCGCCCTATGATGATCCGCCGATGTTTATGTCGAGCGAGACACGGCGGGAATCGGAGGACGAAGACAACTCACCTATCATCGATCTGCTGGCCGAGGTCCTCGCACAGGCGGTCGTTCAGCTCATCGAAGACGCTGCGGCTGCTGGGTTCGCATACGCTGCTCCCCGGGTCAAGAAATGGGCGGAAGAAACGGCGCTCCCATTTATCACAAGCAAGCTGGGGAGTGTGAAAGGCAAACTTGACGGTGTCCGCGTGCCTTGGGGGAAGAAACAGGACCATGAGTCTGCTGTCGACGAGACCGTTGACGGCATTGTCGTCTCGGATGAACCTTTCGAGGCAATCGAACAGAGCGACAGTCACGCGACTTCCGAACCCCTCCAGATTGAAGCGAAGCGGCAGAAAATGTCGAACGCGGAGGCTCAGGCACGCCTTGTCGCGGCCGCTGCAGCCCAGCGTTTCGCGATGGAGCAGGCACACCTCGTCTCCCAGTCAGACATTGTTGGCGCAGCTGACGTCAACGAGGTGATGCAACAGATCGCCGCACATCCCCGGGAGATGTTGGATGCCCTCATCAAACAGCTCGCGCACAACCCACGCCTGCTCGAGGACGAGAGCCTGGCCCAGCTGGCTTCCATCCTGGACCGCAACTCCCTCCAGCTCGGCCCAGCCCACAAAGAACACGCACCTCTCCCCCGCAGCGAAGCGTAGCGCCGACTTCCCCTTCGGTCGCCGGCGCGCTTGCGTTGGACAGGTTGGGAACACGCCAATCACTATCTCGCCACTCGCATGTGGGAGGCAGCTCGGCCTGACGACCATCTATGCGTCCGCGGGATCTTCCCTGCTGACGTTGATCGTGATCTCCTTCGTCCGCCGCAGGTGCGGCAATGTAATACGCGGATCGAAAGGCGACGACCGGGAGAAGTTCTCGTAAACGTCCAGCCCGCGACCAAGATCGATCACCCATCCGGTATCGGTCACGATGCTACGGTCGTGGAAGTAATCAACGATGCTCCAATCGATGACGATCCCGAACTGTCCCCACGACTGCTGCAGCTGTTCGAACGTCGCTTCCTGCTTCGCGCGGTAGTCATCCTCGTCGCTCGCGCAGGTCTCGATAACAACGCGCGGCAGCCTAGCGGCATCGGCATGCTGAATAAGCTGCAGCAGAATCTCGTGCACGTTCCGGATTTGGTACGGATGACGCAAGTACGGGTCACGGATCCGAATCTCAGCCGCATCGAACAGGTACGGGAGCAGGATGTCCGGCATGGAATGACCCATGCTCGGCTCGATCTTGTAGCGCCTGGGGATGGCACGCGCTTGCAACAGGGCTCGACGGTCAAAGACGGGCGAGGCCGGCCTGCTGTCTCCGCGTGTATCGACAATGCCGTCCGACGTCGCAAGACCGTCGGAAAGCTCGCCGCCAGCCCGTTGATCGCTCCCCCGCTCATTAGCATCGCTGTGCGACGTGAAGTACTGCGGGTAATCCAGCTCCTCCTGGGTGGGCACCGCGCACGCATGCGCAGCGTCGTAGCGATCCTGGTCCATGCGCCCCAGCATGTAAGTGAAGTGCGATCCGGACGCGGCCATCGTGTCATCGAGGCGGACGATCTGATCCTTGACACGCTTGCGCCCCTCGATCGCGAAGCGAAGCAGTTCCTCAAGCTCCTCAGGCGCACCGTCGCGTGCAGGAAAGATGAGTTTTACCAGGCCCGAGAACGTCTTTCGCACGGCGTCCTGATCGCGCTTCGACATGGCGGGATCCAGCGTCGCCAACGTATCCAGGTCACCGGAGTAATCCAGGGTACGCAGGTGCCGCAGCGCCTCCGCCAGGTAATCGACAATGAGCCCGTACCCGCGCGAGAAGAGCTCGGGCCGCACGATGTCGACTTCCCATCCCGGCAGATAGTAGTGGATACGATCCATGTACGCCGTGTCGTGGTAGGCCTCGGGCAGGGCCTCGAAAAGGTCGGCGGTGGCCAGCATCGCGGGTACGGTCCGCGTCGTGTTGCCGACGAAGACCATCGAGGCCTCAGCCGTGATCGTGCTATCGCCGCGCGAGAACGACTTGTTCGCCAGGTAGTTCTTGAGCGTGTCGACCAGGCTGCGCTCCACGCGCTTGTGCCCGGCAAATTCATCGAAGGCAACGACGTCCCAGTAGCCGACCAGTCCGATGCGTCGGGTCGCGTTGTTGACGAAGAGCTTTGCCAGCGTCACCTCGCCGCCCGACACGAGGATGCCGTGGGGTGAGAACTCGGAATAGATATGCGATTTTCCTGTGCCCTTGGGGCCGAGTTCGACGAGGTTGTAGTTGCGTTCGACGTAGGGAATCAGTCGGGTGAGCTGAAAGAGCTTCGCGCGGCGGCTGAGCTTCGCAGGATCGAGGCCGACAGAGGCGACCAGCAGGTCGATCCACTGATCCGCACTGAAGGACGATCGGCCCTGGCAGTAGCGATCGAAGTCGAATCGCGGCAGCTGGATGGCTTGGAGGCGCGAGACGATCCACGGGCTGGTCGCCTTTGCGCCGGGGTCTCCCATCGGCACGTAGGACACGTCAGCCATGCACCAGACGCCGCCGGTGAGGAGGCGATCATTGTCGCGGACGGTCGCGTCGGACACCAGCACGTTTGTGATCCCAAGGTTCTCGAAGGATGCGCTGTATCGGTCGTGGGTTTCGTCGAGACTGACGGAGACCTTGTCGATGATGCGGTACTGCCCCGCCTCGCGGATGCGCGACTTAATCAGTTCGGATTCGCCGCGGTTGACGTAGCGCTGGGCGAGGATTCGCCGAACACTTTCGACGCCCTCGATGATGGCCGCTTCGCTGGTGGTCGCGCAGTACTGGGCGAGCAGGAATTCGAGCACGTAGGAGGGGACGATCGCGTTGCCCTTGACCTGGCCGACCAGGTCCTTGCGGACGACGAAGCCGTCGTATGCGCGCGCGGCGATCTCCTCGTACTCCGCGAGTTTTCCTCCCTCGCTACCCCCGATCAGGGACGAGGCCGGGGAATCCCCACGCTCTACCGCTTCTTCGGGCGAGATGCTCATAGGTCGAATCCTCCGAATGCTCCGAACCCGTTGTCATTGAGGGTCAGCTCGTGGGTGGCGACGGGCTCGCCGACGACCTGTCCGTGAACGGTCTTGTAGGCGACGATCCGGACAACCTCGCCGGAATGCCTCTCCAGCACCCCGTCGAAAAGGATGAGTTCGCTGCTCTGCTTGAGCGACACCTCGGAGCGCTCGCCCGCGTCCAAGGTGATGACGCGAGTACTCGACAGCTTCTCACCCGACATGCTCTCAAGGCCAATCGTGACGGTCAGCGGCCTTCGCGTCGGGCTGATGGGCTCCTGTTGGATGACGCGAGGGCTGAATCGGTTGACCTTGAGGGACGTATCGTCGTAGTGCAGGGCGATGCCGACGTCGCGGACCTCCTCGGCGCCACCGCTGCCCACCGACACCTCGATGACGGGGGTGGTGACTTCCTGGAGGGAGGCACCGCCGTGGACGAAGCGGTTTCCTCGGCCCTGGATGCGGATGCGGCGGGTGCCGTAGGGCAGGGCGATGCTCGGCCCGTCTGTCAAGCCGACGCTCGTCGCATCGAAGGCGACGAAGTTGTCCGTCGACTCCAGGTCCTTGCCGAGGACGTAGCGGCGCTTCTTCACGGAGACGGAACGCCCGCGCGGGACGCCGCCCTGTTTCGCAGTGTCATCGTTGGCGGGTTCGCTGTCCTGGAAGAGGAAACCGTGGTCGGCGGTCACGAGGATGCGGGTGATGTCCGCGGAGATAAGCTTGCCTACGAGGCCGGAGAGCTCGTCGATAGCCCGGTTGACCGCATCGGGGGTGGCGCTTTCCGAGGCCGCATGGTCGCCGGTCGCATCGATGACGTCGTGGTAGATGTAGACGGCGGAGGCGCCCTTGAACTTCGAGCGCATCGACTTGACGGAGTCGCTCGCGAGCTCCTCGTATGTGAACGCACGCCCATCGGCACCTTCAAGGATTGTCCGGCGCGCATCGATCCCCGATGTCGATTGGCCGTCGGCCTCGACGATCACTTGGTCTTTGCCCCGCACGCCGAGGCTCAGCTCTCGATGCGGGAGCAGCGCGGCCATGCCGAGGGCGGTGATCGACGGCAGCATCGTGTACCAGGGGTTCACGGCGACCGCGCCGCGTCCAAGGGAGCGCAGATAGTCGGCGAGCTCGACGCCGGCCTCATATCGGAGAGCGTCGGAGATGATGACGACGGTTCGCCTGTGGGAGCCGGCGACGAGGAGACGGTGGAAAGAGTCGATGCGCCCACTGGACGAGGGGACGGCGATATCCCATGTGCGCATGCCGCGCAGGGCGTCGTCCCACGTGCGCGAGAGGGGGCGCAGGTAGTCGTCGCGGTACGCGTTTTCGACGTGCCGGTCGAGGTCGGTGAGGACGTCATCGACGTGAACGGCTCGGGAGGCGCACACGTAGTGGCGATACTCCTGATCGATGGCCCACAGGCCGCCATCCGGGTCCGTGTAGCGGGCGAAGCCCTCGGCTGCGTCCGAGAAGGCGATGCCCGGGAGCGCACGCAGGTGGGTGAGCAGACGCGCCCCCGCCCGCGCTGCATCCCACAGCGCCTCCGTGTCTTCGAACCAGAGCCCTTCGCGGCGCCTCCCGCGCTGTTCTTCGACCTGAGCGACGCCGACGGATCCGTCGATGATTCCGCGGACGAGGCGGGAGATGAGTTCTCGGTCAACGCCGGGCGTGGTCGTGTCGATGAGGAGGGCGTCGGTAGCCGCATCGTACAGCGCTGAGCTGGCTCCGGTGGCCTCGTCGACTCGCTTGGCCCATCGGCGGGCGTCGTCTCGCGTCGCGACATCGCGGGTCCACATGCTGAAGTCGCGCTGGGCAGAGTTATGCCGGTGATCCCAGCCGTTCGCATTCATGACGAAGAGCCAGGTCATGAGCGCGTCGAAGGTATGTTCGCCGTCGTATCCCCAGATGGCGTGAGCTCCTTCCCAGAAGTATGCGTCGAGACCCCACTTGAGGGCGTCGAGTGGGTTGTCCTGCGTCATTGAGGCGAGCTTGGCGAAGAGGACGGAGAAGGAACGCTGCTGTGTCTTGAGCAGAACGGCGCTCATTGCGGCGAGGAAGGTCTTGCGATCGGATCGCTTGTCGGCGTCGCTGATGGTGCCGAGGTGCTTCTTGAGGTCGGCGACGCGGGCGGTGGAGTTAAAGAAGGGAGCGTATTCGTCGATGACCGCGGCCAGCGCCGGGTCAACGCCGAGCTCACGCACGAGGAGCGTCGAGGCGTCTGCCTTGAAGGTGGGGTATCCGCATCGCACGTCGGCGAGGAGGTCTTCTTCGAGAAGCGGGAGCTCGCCTCCACGGTAGAGAACGTAGCGGGACTTGGTGTCTTCGGCAAAGATGCGGAGTTTGGTTTCGAAGAGGTTGGCGTTGATGGTGATGAGGGTGGCGCCGTCGAGCAGTTCTCGGACGGCGTCGAGGTCGTCGGCGTATTCGCCGTTGCGGTCCAGCCACGTGACGATACGCCCATGCTCGAGCAGGGCGTTGAGTTCCTCTGCCAGCCGAGAGGCATCGATTCCGCTCATTGTGTGCCTCCTCCGAGTCGGTCATGCAGGTCCGTCAGGCGCTTCAAGGCCCGCCTGAGGCTATCGCTTTCGGCGGCGGCGCGCTCGATGCTCCAATGGTGCGTCATGAGGCGCTGTAGGTGTAGCGCGTAGGCGGGACCAAAATCCAGCTCGTGTCCCTTTCCATCGACAGCATCCTTGAGCTTCGCTTCCTTCATGATGCTGAGCAGGTATGGCTTGTGATGGGACGCGGGCGGCTTCACACTCGCCATCGATCTGTCGCAGAATTCTGCGACTCCCTGCCGGTCCGCCAGAATCCACGACTCGATGGACTGGTCAACGATCCGGATAAGCAGATCGGGCGACTCACCCGGAGTGTGTTCAACGAGTTGCGCTCGAAGGGTGACGGGACATCCTCCCCCATCCCGATCGAGGTCACGAAAAACGACGTAAGGGAGAACGCGAGCCGCTTCCCAGTAGTTCTTGAGATCCCTGTCAATCACGCCCTTGCCGTTGGCGCTCGTGACGGAGAATTCACTGTTGGCCCATCCCGCCGCGCACATCAGTGCGGTAACAACCGGTATGTCTGTCGGTCCCTCGACGATAACCTGGGCGTAGACGTAGCCCTCCATCGCTTACCAGGTTCCCAGCGGAATCGTGCGACCATTGACGGCGTCGATACCCTGCGACTTGGGCAGGCCGGCGCTGACCACGGCTTTGATGCGCGGGTCGTTCGACTCCGACAGTAGCTGACCCGTCGTCTCCCCGTCCTCCGAGCGCAGCATCAGGACCTGGCTGGGGAGCACCAGCTCGGAGTCGATGAGTTCCGGCGAGTGGGTGCTGATGACCATCTGTACGTCGCGGTTCATAGCAACCTCTGCCAGGAGCGAGGGCAGGGAGCGGACGACGGAGGCCTGCAGGAAGGTTTCGGGTTCTTCGATGAGGACGACGCTCGTGTCGCGCGGTAGCGTCGCCAGGTCGAAGAGTAGGCCGAGCAGGCGCAGCGTTCCCTCGGAGAATTGCTCGTGCGAGTAGACGCCGCTCGCGCCATGCACGGGAGTGTCGCTGTAGAACACGAGCTCCGTGCCGAGCCCCATGCGTTGGTAGGACAGGTTCGGGATCTCCGGGACTACCGCGGCCATGATCGGGCGAATGCGGTCGACCACGGAATCCAGCTGTTGGTCCGAGAAACGCCCCGCGTGCTGGAAGAAACCAGTCCCATGGTCCGGGTCGTAGCGATCAGCCCGCTCGAGCATCTTCTTGGGGTTCGGGTGAATGTATCGGATTGACTCAATAGCGATGCGGGTGATCTGGTGCAGAAGAGAAATCTGCACGTTTTTGGCCTTGAACCTAGAAGCAGATTGCACGACTGAATCCGGATCAAAAGATGATCGCACGCGCTCACCAAAGTATGAGCCGTCTGATTCCGTTACCCTTTCAGCACTGATCGATACCGGCTGACCATTGATCATAAGATCTTCACTGTCGACAACGGCACGATTACCAGCGGGAAATTCTATCACTTCGTTCGCAGCGTCATCTCTCTTATTCTGGTCATTAGCAGATGACTCTTTTCGAAGCGACAGCTTGTACTCAATTTGATGTTTGTCTTGTTCCAAAGTGAGATCGAAGGAGGCGCGCTCCGTACCGGAACGGAAGTAACGTTCCGGACCGCCCCAATTCTCCGAGGCAGCTGCCAGACCGAGCCGCGCGACATCGCTCAAAAAGCGCAGGGCAGCCAACAGGTTGGTCTTGCCCGATGAGTTGGGGCCGACGACGAAGAGACGCGATGACAGGTCGAACTCGATGTGGGCAAAGTTGCGCCAGTTCGTGATGGCGATGTGCGTCAGCTTCACGTCGCGTCCTTTCGTTGTCATCCCTGGTATCTGTCCAGTGTCCCACGACGTGGGAACACTGTCACGACCACCACACGTTGTTCTTCTTGATTTCTCCGCGAACCCACTTTAGGTCGGACGCGATTCCCCTCTTGACGTCCGGCGTGGCGGCGCCGATCGCGGGCTGGGGCAGGTCAGCCAGATCCGAGCGCCAGCCGTAAGCGAGTTTGAGGCGGTTGATGCGCACGCCGTCGTCCAAGTCCAAGTGGATGCGGCGCTGAGCGAGAGGCTGCAGGACCGAGTCGATGAATCCCTGAACCTCCGCGATCGTCGCGTCGATCTCCGCACGCCTTTTGTCGATACGGGCGCGCTCGCGATCAGCCTTCCTATCGTCGCCCATCACGGCGTCACGCTCACGCCCGACAGCCTCCGATTCGGCCTTGAGTCGATCGACGAAGGGAGCCGCGTACTTGGTGAGCACCTGGCCGACTGTGTCGGGCGTGTAGCGGTGCAGGTAGATCAGCGCCCGGAACGTGCCCTTTGGAGACTCGAGGGACCAGTACACGGGGCGTCCGCTGAAGTCCTTCTGGTGGTCGGCGGCGAAGGACTTCGCCATGTAGTCCTCGAGGGCCTGCTCGGGGTCGGCCGGGATCACCGGAGGAACGAACTCCGCGGTGGCGCTGACGGGCTTGACAGCCAGGCAGCGGGTGAGGAACTCGACGTTGTCGCCGAGGTCGGCGGCACCGAAGACCACGCGCAGCACAGCCTTGACACGGCGCGAGGCATCGTCGTCGAAGGAGCCGCCGGTAACGGGGATGATGCCGTCGTCGTCGGGTTGGAGGCGAGGCTCGGCGACGCGGGCGCGGAAGTCGTCAAGCGACGAGGCTTGATCGGCCAGTACGAGCCCCGGCATGTCAACACTGTAGCGGCCCATTGTGACGCCGATGGCCCAGGAGATGAGCTCGCGCGCGCTGCGCTGGTAGTGCAGCCAGCGGTATTCCTCCTCGCTGCGCTCGGGTGCACCCTTCGTGGGAGCGAAGGCGAACCGCGGATTGTAGGTGAGGGAGACTCGCGAGAGTGGGACATCGATCTCCACCTCGCCCGCGAGGCCGTAGACGTCGGCCCAATAGCGGTTGTTCTCCGTCTCCAGGCGCTGCGCTTCCTCCGCGGTCTCGCAGCTGCGGCGGTACCAGTCATCGAAGGCGTCCTGGAGCAGCGAGTGCCCACCGCGCAGGTAGGGAGGACGGGCGAAGTCCCACGAGGTTTCGCCGGCATCCCAGTCGGCACGGGAAATCTCGATCAACCGCTCGACACCCACTGAATCGAAGGATTCGGGCTCGATCCAGGGGAGGGTCTTCACTTGACCAACTTCGAGCATAACGGTCGGGGCAATATACTCGGCTAGAGTCCCCACCACTGCACTGTTCAAGAATGCAAGATACTTAAGAAGGTCACAAAATCCCCCGGAAAATACAGCGGATCCCTTGTGCCCGAACAACGATGGCGAGTCGAAGAACCTAAACGAAACGTCGCCGCTCGCCACAGTTGACCATGAAACACAGGGACGGAAGTAGCAATCGATGTTCTGGGGGCGCGAACGCTGCTTTCCAGTCTTTGGATCAACGAGTGACTGAACCTCGCGACCGTCATCTTCCCAATTGACGACATAATCCTGGTTGCCCCACCACTTGCGATACTCGCCGCCCTTGTTGTGCGGGAACCAGCGGGCACCGCTGGCTTGAGCATCCGCACGATCACGTGCCTGCATGTAGGAACGATCAGCGCTTACCTCGAACCACTGACGCAGGAACCGCTCATTGTCAGCTGTTGCGAGTCCCTGTTTCGCGGGCGCCACCTCTCCCAACGGGATGCCCTCTTCAAAAGCGTTAAGCATCTGGCGACTAGCCCAGTAGACAATTGGTCTTCCAGGAATAAGATCGAAGATATTCTGTTTCGTCTCATAGCGCCCATAGTCCATATTCAAGAATAGCTGCCGGATAGCCTCAATGGAGCGAACCTCAACATGCCGCTCAAAGAGACGACGAAACACCGCTACATGATCGTCCGGAGCAGCATAATTACAGAATGTGAATCCAACTGAACCGAAGTCCGATCCGAACAGACCACGCCCAAAGTGAACCATCGTTTCGAGGCTCTGATGGTCAAGAAGATCTATCCTAAATTTCTCGAATGATGACAGGGACATCCATCCGGGCAGCACAATCATTCCCCACGATGCACGATGCGTGGTGAGATAACGAGCCCGAAGCATAAATCCCGAGTACAAATCATCTTTGGCAACAGAGTAGAACTTGCCCATAAATTGTTTCAGAGCTTTTCCAAAATTCTGTCTGCCCAAATACGGCGGGTTTGCGATCAGGGTCGTGTAGCGGCCATCCTCGAGGATCTCGCACATGTCGGCGGCGCGCAGCCACTCCTCACTGTCCGCACCGCCCAGCAACTGCTGCCTCTCCCCGGCGTCGATCCGGCGCGCAATCTCGCGGAACAGGGCGGAGGTGCCCTCCGGCACGCGGATGAGCGATCCGTAGGTGTCGGCATGGTGGAACTGTTCAATCAGCTGGGACATGCCGAGGGATACTCCATCTCCGGAGGCATCCGCGATTTCTGCGGGGCTCAGCTCATCGAGTTTCACGGACTCGACGTGAACAATCCTGGGCCCGCGCCACGAGGTCTCGCCATCCCGCTGACTCTGGCGCTCGATGCGCCCCAAGAAACCAAGATTATGCTCGACGGCCTTCATCGTCAGGGCGAAGGAGGCAAGCTGCACCGCGCGCCCATCCACGTCCGCACCGTGCAGGTTCTTCTCCAGGATCAGGCGAGCGATCTGTCTGGTCGGGTATCCGGCCTCGATGTACATGTCCCACAGGACGTCGAAGGCATAGGTGAGCATGTGTCCAGAACCGCAGGCCGGGTCGATGACGCGGAAGTCCTCGGGGTTGGCGATCGCCAAACCCTGGTCCTCCTGGCCCTCGGCAGGGGTCACCAGATACTCAAAACGCTCCCGGAGCGCCGAGTCCGGGTGAGCACGCAGCCACTGCGCCCCCAGCGTATTCTCCACCAGGTAGCGCACCACCCAGTGCGGGGTAAAGAGCTGTGTGACGGGAGCCAACGTGTCCTTGTCAATCTTGACACCTGCGTCGTTGATTTCCTGCTTACGAGCGGCGATGTAAAACTGATAGAGCCAGCCAATGACCTCAACGTCCATGTCTCCAGAATCGTTGGGGCCGATCGCCGCCACGATATCGGCACGCACAGACTCACCAGCCGACAGCAGGTCCGTCGGTGGAACCAGGTTCGTCCAGTCGTCCGCCTCGGGAAATACGCCCGGCATGACCCGGTGCCAGGAGGTGAAGTATTCGCGGAGCAACAGGACGTATGCATCAAGGTCCTGATTATCGAAGAGCAGCTGCGCTGCCCGCGCTCGCGCGTCCTCTCCGATGTGGCGATCGAAGTCGCCCCCACGAGCGCGCTGCACGCACTCGGGTACACCCGTCCCCGATCCCTCGGCTGGGGTGACGACTCCGTAGTCGCCCGAGATCCCCATCGCATCCATGTAGCGCAGGGCCGTCAGGCGGTTGAACCACGAGTAGGCGACCACCTTCGCGGCACCCAGCACCCGGTTACCACCGGCCTCAGCATGCTTGTCGACAGCCTGGGTCAGGCGCGCACGGTCGGCGTCGCTCAGAAGCGGATCGGCCATCTTGCGCTCGATCGCCGCCACAGACATCTCGATGAGGCGCTCGCGCGAGGCGGACGCCAGAGACTCCAACGCTGAGGTGTTCATTGCCTACTCCTTCAGGGGCGCAGCTGCTTGCCGTCATTCACGGCCGCAAGCATCTGCTCACGAACGCGCTCGACGTACTCGTTGACCTGATCCGGCGTCGACAGGAGGCCGGTCGTCTTCGGCAGCACATCCGCCAGGCGCACAATCGTCGGCCTCGTGGCAGGCTCTGTCGCCTCGTCTGCGTCCGGTCGCTCCGCAGGAGTCGCCGACGCGATCAATGCGGCGTAGAGCTCGTCCACACGCTGATCGAGCTGGCGGCCGATTTCCTCCGCATGGCCCAGCTTCGACACCGAATTCACCGCAGCACAGAGCCGCTCCATCACCGCATCAACCCGCCGCTGAGCAACCTCCGAGGCGGCCTTGAACTCAGCGGATCCGCGAATACCCGCCACGGCCTCATCGATGCGTCGCAGTACCTTGTCGCGCTGCGCCTGCACCAGCGCGCGACGCGCCGCTTCGATACGCCGAACCTGCTGCGCGATCTCCTGCGTGCGCATGTACAGCCTGCGGTCCTCCGCGAGCTTCCAGAGGTCTTCGATCGCCTGCTTGCCGTCCCCCGTGAGCTCAAAGACCGACAGGCTATCAGCCTCCGCCAACGCGTCGCGAAGCTCCTGTTCATGCTCCTCCACGAATTCTCGGTAGGGCATGAGGAAGTCGTCGACGATCTCGATCAGATCGTCGAATCCGCCGCGGATCTGTGGGGCGAGCATCTCCTCTTCGGTGTGCTGCGTTGTAGTGAGCGGCGTCAGCAGGTCGAGGGCTTCGGCGACCTCGTCGTCGAAGCTATACCTCTCGGACTTATACTCCTTGAGAAGCCTTACCCATTCGGCTGCCTTGACCTCAACCGCACGAACGCGCGAGGGACCATCCTGCGGGGACTCACCGGGGACAAACTGGCCGACAAAACGCTGGAAATCCGCGAGCGCTGCACGATCCAGGTGCTTCTTTTTCTGCAGCAGCACGCGCCCCTGACGGTTCACGTCGCGCAGGGCACCCTCCAGCTCCGTGCGAGCGAGAGGCCTGTCGTTCTCGAGGGCCTCGAGCAGCTCCAGTCGAAGGGCTGTCGCCACGATGGCCAGGACCGCGTTCTTGTCCCAGCCGAAGGGGGCCTGGCCGTAATACTCGATCGCGTTCTTCACGAATACGTTTTGGCCGTTGAGCACACGAGCCTGCTCCACCCACTGGGCGCACTCGCTCGCCAGACGCTGCGCGATATCCACGCCCGGATCGACGTCCAGCGTCGCGTCTTCCTGATCGCGCAGGAAGGATGCGATCTGCCCGTCCTTGAGGTTCGCTAGTGGCTTCGCCTCCTCGATACGGGGATAGACCTGCTGGGCCAGGCGAGTCAAACCTAGCTCAATCATGTCCTCCGGCGTCTTCGCCGTCCCCGTCTTCACTTCCTCACCGGCAACAAACAATGACGCCCGCATAAGCGCATCCTTCACGGCCTCGCCAATCACTCGACGACGCTGCTCGTTGTCTTCCTTATGCGTCATGATGATGCGCTTACGCAGGCCCGATGCGGCACCTGCCTGGCGCTTCACGTACTCCTCCGTCTGGCAGAAGACTCGCACATCCTCGAGGATCTCGGAGCTGATATCCAGCCCCAACGAAAGGGTGTCATGGCGATAGGCACTCTCGTTACGAATACTCGCCTCGTCCAGGGAGGACTGCGGCGTGGACACCGAGATTACCAGCGGCTCAGCCTGTTCGCGGCGCCCGTCAACGAACAGGGACACGCCCATGCGCCGGTTTGTTCCGGGATACACGAAGCTCGTCGCGGAGGTGCCGACATGCCTACGGATATCCGTGCGCAGCAGATCCGTCACCTCCCGCGGCTCCACGACGATCTGGCTAATCTCGCGGCGAACTTCCTTTTCTTCGTTCGTCATGTACGCGTAGGTACCGTCCGCCTGACGCTGCACGTACACCTGATCCGCCAGGATGTGAAGCGCACGCTTGACGCGCGTCTCCAGATCAGTCGCATCTTGATCCAGGGATCGGCGCAGCAGGACCGCAATATTGCGCGGATACGCCTGGAAGGAATCCACGTAGCGAACGAGCAGGAGAACCTTCAGCACGCTCATCGTGAAGGGGTCACTCGTGCGCGAATCTTGTGCGGCGCGCCCGATGTTGTCCTTCACGTCGGACTTCAGCATCGCCGCGATGCCGTCGTAGAAGCGATCGAAAGACGCAACCGTACCCAGTTCGTCATCCGTCAGCTCCTGCGCGATCTGCTGGCACACACCCAGCAGCGAACGCGCACCCACCGACGAGTGACGGCCCGTGAACAGGTCGTTATCCGACAGGCCTCTCATCGCCTGCGTGAACATCTCGAACTGGTAGTCCACGAACGGGTACTTGGCGACGAAGCTATCCCTCGTCAGGTAGTTGTCGTACTTCTTCGTCCCCTCCGGGAAACGGAACATCGACGGGAAGCCCGCACCCAGACGCTGCCACAACGTGTCCAGCTCTTCCGTCCCCTGCTCGCTCTTCGTCAGCAGTCGGCGAGCGATCACGTCCGTGACCTCCTCCGTCGACAGGCTCACCTTGATCGCGAAGCGCCCCTGAATCTTGGAGAAGTCAGTGCTGCGGCGCTCGTTCATCTGCGCCGTAATACCGCTCAGTTCCTCCTGCGAGGTCACAAAGACCCAGGCGCGACCAGGGCAATGCGTCGCCAGCTGCTCCGTGATGGTCTGCAGGTTCAGCATCAGCTGCGAGTCGTCGCCGATGAACTGGCCGACCTCGTCGACGAAGAAGGCGATCCGCTGGTGAGGACCCTGACGATCCAGCCACGAAGCCACGTCCTGCGCGAAGGCCTCGGCCGACAGGTTGAGCTGCTCCCGATAGCTGCGGAAGGGCTGATCCACCTGGTGCCCAAGGCGGGCCAGCGCCTTCGAGACAAGCGCCTCCGAGAATACGGTGTTGACGCGACCAACCTCCCAGGTGTGCCCAGCTTCCTCCTGGTAGGCCTCGCGGAAACGCGCCAGCTCTCCCCGATCCTCCAGGTCACGTTCGAGCGCGCCAACTCCCAGATCCTTCGAGTACAGGCCACGCGCCTCAAAGTAGACCTTGTAGAAGACCTCGATCATTGCCGATCCGCGCTCGCGCGTCGACTTGTCATCCTTCGCATCGATATTGAAGAGCACAGCGCGCGTGGGCGTATGCAGGCTCCTCTTGAGGTCCGCGTTAAGTGTCTCGTCGCCTGCGACCTTCTGTTCGAAGGCACGTTCGACATCTTCGCGGGTCACCGGCTTACTGCCCGCCTGCTCACCGAGCAGGTAGGACAGCATCTTTAACAGGTGCGACTTACCCGAACCAAAGAAACCCGCGATCCACACGCCGTTCGACGGAGCATCAACCTGGTTCCACGCATCGACAATCCGCGAGAGGCCACTGCGGATCTCGCTGGTCATGACGTACTCGTCGACCTCGGAGGCGACCTTCGAGACGTCATCAGCCTTGATAACACCGTCGATCGACCGGAAAATATCCTTCGCATACAGACCCTTCATGTCCATGCGTCACACCTTTGTCTTTCAGTTCGCCGACGGTTCTAGAGTAAGTGAGAAGTCCACCAAATCAAAAGCCCGGTAGTAGTTGTCCTGGGAGATTTGATCGAAGAGGACGAGCGCCGAATGAGTGGACGGCGACTGGTGGTACGACCCCGGGAAGATCACAACCAGCGGCACACGCCCCAACAGGGGTTGCAGGCAATTCAACAGCAAATGCGTGCGCACGAGCGGAAACAGGTGGTGTACCCCCGAGAGCAGGACGGCATCAATACTGTCCTCTCCCCCGGCCTCGTCCACGGCCTCCTTAATGGCGGGCGCGAGCAAACCCTCGACGTCGATTACCTTGCTCAACGCATCCCGGAAAGTCACCGGAGGCAACGTCTTTTCCATCGCCAACATCTGATCGAAGAACGGCGATGCCTTCCACATGTCCACCGCGAGCGCAAACACGTCGACATCGGCCAGACGGTAGCGCTCCTCGCGCAGGCGGCGACGCAGCCGCGGCAGCTCCTCATCGACAGTCGGCTCCCACTCCGGCTTATAGCGCAGGACGAAGAAAGGGACCTCGTTGCCCAAGCCCTCCATCTTCTTGAAGCGCTCCGACGTGAGCACCCGGAAGGCGCAATCAAAGGTCTCCCTGAGCGAATCCAGATACGCTCCACGCTTCGACACCGACCGTACCTTCCTCTCGCGCAGCACCCCAAACCGGGCTTCTCATACCGTACCGCAGGCCGCCCACAATTCGAGCCTAATCATGGCTCCTACGTCACAATTTCCCGAATAACTGTCAGCCAAGGACATCAAACTGGAACTGCGCGACCGGGAACGACTCCCGCATCGGCCAGCCCCACGGCTGAGGAGCCGCGTTCACCAAGCGGGCAACCCCCACGGGAACCACGATCGGCAAAGCAACCCCGGCCTCGTCGATGAAACCCACGTCGCGCATGCAACGCAGAAATACGGATCGCACCTTCTGACCACTCTTCACCGTCAGCGTCGACATCGCAGGATCTACCCTGCGCTGGCGCTCCACGAACTCGTCAATGTCCGACGCTGTTAACGGAGCCTCATCGACGACCAGGCGTGGCCAGGCAACCTCACGCGCGCAGGCCGCAAACACGTAGGACTCCGTCACGAGAGCCAGCCACATGACAAGCTCCCATCCATACTCGCGGCTGGCGACAAATCGGAGAGCGTCATCCTCCAGGAACGACAGGTGCTTCGTCGTCGCGCTCGCCAAGCGTCGCCGTGTCGACTCCGAGCCCGCGACCACCAGGTTCTGCTCAAACAGGACGTCGCTCGCCTCACGCGCGCTCATGCCGGCGGCCATCAGCTCGGCCGCCTCAAACGTTCCCGCGTTCGTCGCACCGCCCACCGTGATAGTCGAGGCCAGTCTGCGATCCGACACGACGCCACCTCTCACGGTCTACCTCATAAAACGCGGCGGTATCCCCGCCAAGAACCCCACTATCATCGCACACGGTTGTCCCCACGCGGACAGCCGCGCGGGGACAACTCGCGATCCTACTGAACCAACGACGCCATCACCTAGCAGTCCCTCATGTGAGCAACGGCTGCTGAGTGTGGCAATAAAACATGATGACGGCAAAGGGAACGCAGGCTAGAACGACCGCAATACATGTAACCAACTTCCCCGGTACCGGCAAATGATCAGACATCCACTTTGCAATACCATCTCGCTCTCGCAGAGCCAGGGATCGTTCACAGTACTCACGAAGCAGCATGCCGAAAGCAAAGAAGCAGAGAACAACGCTCACGAGCATCGCAATAAACACAGTCACTACGTACGGGAATGCACCCTCATCCCAGAGAATTTCGAACATTTCCCCAACAGGCAGGCGCTTCACACCGCCCGACGACTGGGCCAGCATCCGCGCCAAATCCGGCATCGACAGCCCCGACTTCACTGTCGATAACCAATAACACGACCAGTAGCTGACCCCCGCATTCACAACGCCCAAAACACTCATGAGGAGCGCAGACTTCAGGGACGACGACACAAATTGCGCACGGACAGCTAGTACAAACATGATTAACGAAAGCACCAATAGCGCAGACGATAGACCGATCAAAATACCCAGAATGAGTTCGTAATTCTTCACCAACAAGACGGAAACTACGACCAACGCAATAAACGTACCCATGAGTACTGATACAGCATCACCATTATCAGTTTGCTCATTAGAGACTCTTTGCGGCGACACGGTCACATATACCGAATTGTCGTCACCGATATGCGTGTAGTTCCTATCCCCGACAATCGTGACCGCACCGTCACCTACATTCACTATCTGCTGATTAACCATCGAAAGTGATTCATCAGAAGACAACGCAATACCGGAGTCAGCAGGGGCAATCTTCTGGAGTACAAGACCAGAAATCACACCACTCAAAGTACCCACAACCAGTTCTGGAAACCAGGACATAACCTCTCCTCTCACCATTGAGCTCGAGAACAAATGAACATCACTGTCAAGTGGATTGTACCAGTTATTGTAGGGTTTATATTAAAGCGTCAAGTATTCTACTTGTACCCGCAGGTCATAACCCCCTGAGCAACACATACCCCGCACGGACCCGTCCGCCTGACGATCGCCCACCACACGCATCGGCCAACATGTGTGCACCTTTGCCCCACCATCGCCATCTCCAACAATTTGCGGTTGGAGCCCCAATCGCACCTATGTGCATCTTGAATCCGCCTCATCTTGACACAACGTATGCATGCTCACCGGCCATGCAGGCGACAGCAGACGAAGCGCCGCACCACAAACACGCTGATAAACCGCCATTTTTAGCGAATTTTTAATGAAGCCCACACGCCGCACTCACCGCGACATTGAGGCCTCGCACCCCCCTCATGCGCATGTGACAGGTTGATTGTTCCTCACTATCACCCGGAGTAGTCTCTGCATTCATCGCGCCGTAGAAAGAATGGCCTATCCGCGTGCGCGAGATCAGCAATTGTCATTCAAAGGTGAGGCAAAAGCATCATGACCGAGAACAAGTATCTGGCAGACGGTCCCCTCGTCGTCGCAATCGACTCGTCGACGACGTCCACAAAGGCGATCGTCGTCGACGCAGAGGGAAACATCTGGCACACGGCGAAGCAGAACATCCAGCTGCCACCCCCGCAATGGACCAGTACGAGCACAACCCGATCCACTGGTGGGAAACCAGCCGCGCAACCATCGGGGAGGTGCTCTCCAAGCCCTCGCCGACGGACCGCGGCCGCATCGCAGCAATCGGCATCACCCACCAGCGCGAGTCCTTCGCCCCCTTCGACAAAGAGGGCCGACCGCTGCGCAACGGCATCCTGTGGCTCGATGGCCGAGCCACGGAACAGATTCGCCGCTACGGCAGCGAGCACATCCACGAGCTCTCCGGAAAGCCGGCCGGCGTCACCCCCGCCATCTACAAGATGGCCTGGGTCAAGGAACACGAACCCGAGGTCTTCGCTGACGCCTACAAGGTGATGGATGTTCACAGGTACATCGCCTGGATGCTCACCGGACGCCCCGTGAGCTCGCAGGCCGCCGCGGACTCCCTTGGCGTCGCCGACCCCACCAGAAGTTCAGTCACGGGTCACTTGGCGCCCGCAGCGTCCCTTTCGAACCCAAGCTGCCAAAAGCCCATGTCGAGCAGCTTCATCTGCGGATAGATGAGGTCGCCGACCCGCATTCCTCGCCGCGCTTCCTCGAGGCGGTCGTTGTGGGCCTCGTAGATATCCGCGAGTTCGAGGAGGGATTTCTCTTTATAACTGTTGTGTTCTAGTCCTAGATACTTCGCCCCATCCTGAAAGAACCTGTCGTACGCGGGCACGCACCCGAGCGTTCCCATGAGGATCTTCGTAATGAGGACCGGCGACACAGGAGTCGGAACCTCACGCCCTGCGACCTCGTTACGTATCGGCCAGAAATGCTCGGCGATGTCGTCGTACACGTTCGTGTACCTCTCCTGAACCTCAGGCTCCCGCAGACCCACGCAAGCGACCCCAAACAGGCAGTCGTATTCGGGCTTGAGGATCTTTTCGACGATGGGCACAAGCACCTTGTAGTCCTTCTGCAGCAGGAAGGACGAGCCCCGATACATTCCCCAGCTCGCCAGGTAGAAGGCGAGGTGCAGGCTCAAATAGTCGCAGTCCGGGGAGGGGTCGGTCCGCGCATCTCGAAACACGCGATAGCAATGCTCCCACGAGCGCGAGCGCCCATTCTTATCCCTGCGCGCATCGTCGTAGAAGGTCTGCGCAGCGTCGATCAACTCATCGATGGCTTCCATGCTTTTCTCCTTGTGTCTCCACGGAAGGACCCTCTACCTCGAAAGCCACATCCATTTCAGCGGTGCCTCTATGCGCGTTGATTCCGACGCCGGAGATCAACCACCCGATTGGGTAGCCACGCGACCGGGTTCCCCATGCCTCGTTGTTCCCCATGCATCGCCGAGCAACACCGCTTCATTTTTCGATAACCATACCGCACGGAGCCGGTACAGCGCGGCCATTTGGAAGGCTGAAACTCAGCATCGTCGGTCCCTGACGTTCCGGGAGCGCTCTCGTGCCCACCTCTCCGACGAGGCCGGTGCCGGGCATGCACATACGTGCGGTTCTGGGAATGCGGGTGGGAGGATGTGCGTGATGGTTGCGCAGCATTCTTAGTATTTCGTGTCGGTCACGAACCCGACCCAGACTCACGTCATCAACCTGCTCGGACACGACATCACCATCACCCTAAAAGCCACCAACTACGAATGGGACTGGGGCGATGGCACACCGAACACCATCACCGCCTACCAAGGGATGGCCTTCGAGAAGGGCATGGACCCCAACAAGGACCCCCGGCTGATCCGCCACTACTACACGCCGCCCAACGGGTGGCGCTCACGCTTCGACAGCCCCTACCCCGAGGCCACCCGCACCATCACACTGACCACCACCTGGTCGGGTACGGCCACCAACCCCTTCACCGGGGAAACCCAAACCATCAACGGCCTGGTCACCACCACGGAAACAACAGGCCCCTTCCCCCTCAACCACCTCCTCGTCTCAAACACCGACACCTGGGAAGAAAAACAAGGCCACTAAACCACCGCTACACAGATGAGGACCTACGCCACCCCGATGATCCTTGCCAATTGGGCGCGCCCACTGGCCCTCAGGTTCATGACGCCCCCGGAACTGGCTAGATCTGTTATTACGGACACTGCTTATGCCGCTTGATTCCCAGATGGCTAAAGCTACTTGCCCAGTCATGAGGAAAACCCATCTCGGTGACAGAACGCAGATGAAGCTGCGCATACTCGTCCTGCACCAAACCGCTCACTTTGGCTGTCCAGCTTGTGCCAGGTGAAATGCTATTCAGCATGAATGCCATGACGAGAAGTGCCCCAAAGAGTTTGTCGCTTTGTCCCTCGGGAAGCGGCTCCAAGCCGTCAATTGTGCGAAATGCGACGGTCGATGCTGGCAGTAGGTTTCTGTTGAACAGGCGTCCGTGGTGAGCACAAACGTTACGCACGACTGTCAGCTGCTCACACCAACGCGCTAAGGGATCTCTGGAGTAATAGTTCTTCCTGTGCTTGCCCTTCAATCTCAGTGGATCGATGACGAAACCGAAGCTATACGAGATCTCATGCTGCGCATTGATGGGGAGTCCAGCGTACAGCTTTGAAATATCGGCGAAGTCGAGTGTTTCGGCGAGTACCCAAAACGGGTACCCTTCGTACTTTTCTGAATAGTGCCTGATTGCAGCATTATTGCCCTCGGCGCGTTTGAGCCGCCTACGAGCGGTGGTCAACCATGACTTATGGTCGAAGTCTGGCCGGAACAGATCCTTCGCTTCGTAGGCGAGCGGACCACGAGCAACAATCCACTCACCAACGCGCGTACGCAACGCAATCTCAATGCGTTCGATCCCATCGTGGACGAGTGTGCGTAGTTTACGATCAAACTCATACAGGCCAGCCACTTCAGTAAAAGTTGAGCCCTGTACAAACGTGTCGGCGCGAACCGGCATCCTGGGGGCCGACTCAAGTTGCTCGCGATACGGGTACCAGTAGCCCGACATGCGGTAATAGGAGACACTGCGAAGCCACTGACGTGCGAGATCGGCATCCACCCGCATTCCTCGCTCAGACAGAATGTGGATCTGTTCGTCGATAGTGGTCGGATCCTTGACCTGCTCGTCCATACCATCTGACCTTCCAGATAGAAATCCAGCCCGTCCACTCCGAGGGAGCGGCGGGCTGAACGGTTGCCTAAAGTCTACAACTTATTCCTATTTGGACTCAAGCCCCCTTGCCTGTGACGCGCGAACTCACACGCCCATACCCTCAGATCGCGACGAGGCCGGGGCCGGGCATGCACATCCGTGCGGTTACGGGAATGTGGGTGGGAGGATGTGCGTGATGGTTGCGCAGCATTCTTAGTGTTTCGTGTCGGTTCTGCGCGTACCCTGATGAGAAAGGGCGCGCTCCCAAGGGTGGGGGCGCGTCGGAGGGCACCTCACCGTGGAGGAGTACAACGCCATGACGGTTCCACCATTGTTCGACCACCTCGACACCGAGGACGAGGACCAGCTGCGGCACGACGCCGCACCGCGGGACGCGGTCTTTGAGGCCGGTAGCGGGCCGGGGGTTGGTGACGACAACCCGCCCGCGGGGACCCACCCCCGGCTTCAAGCGTGGCTGCACGTCGAGCCGTTCTATTGGACGATGCGCGTGGTCTACGTGTGCCTCGCCGCAGGAGCCGTCTTCGCCGTCTACATCAACGGCGTCGCCGAAGGATGGTGGCACGCCTGGGGCGAAAAACCCAGCGTCGCAGCCACGGCCCCCGCCGCCCAGCCTACGCCCGCACCGAGCCTGTCGAGCGAGGCGGCCATGTCGGGCGGCTACCAGATCGGCCCCGACGGTATCCTCGTGCGGCCAGCTCAGTTTGCGGCAGACACCTACACCAAACCCGAGTTACCTGACGAAGCGAAGGAAAACACAGAACGAGGCGCAGAGCTTGCAGCAGAGTACGTCGTCGAGACACTCAGCTACGCCTGGAACACCGGTGATACTCAGCCCTTTGCAGATATTACTGAGGCCGGAGTTAAGTTTCATGATTCAACTATCGATAGCGTCAATACGGTTTATAGAAATGGTTGGGTCTATGGTAATACGTCATCCATTACAGGCATCCTATCTGTTGAACCAATTACAGATTCAAAATGGGGTGCGCAACCCGATAGCATTGGCGTCATCTTCAAGGTTGCAACTACCAACGGAACAGCATGCATGGGACAACGAATTATTGTCAGTGACTCCCCGTTTGATGTGCGAGTAGTTCTATTTATGACATGGAAAGAAGGACGCTGGATTGCCACCGAGGGGAGCATTTCGGACTATGAAGAAAAATAGGGTGCCGAGTATTGGCATAACGATCCTCACAGCAACAAGCCTATATGCTGTTGTTCCTGCCACGTTTGCTAACGATATTTCGTACCCCACTCCGAGTTCGTGCTCCGGTAGTGAAAGTTCGCAATTTGGAATGTGCAGTACAGGACAGCAAGACGCTGCAGAAGCATACGCAAACAATCATCAGCCAGCACAAACTCCTGGACATCAGCAGTCATCCAATAGCCCATCAGCCGTCAGTGATCAACGGGCGCTGCATACCGCCGAATTATCGATTCCTGATGAGGCCAAGCGTTACTGGGATTGGGCAAAGTGTGCGTCAGTTTCGATCGGAACAGCACCGAACGACGCACGAGTATCTGACGAAGACTGTACTCTCCCACCCGAACTTGCCATGGCGGGGTTTACCCGTGACTCCGAGGCTGTGCCCACGACTCGCGAGATCCTGCTGGCCGCAGCCACTCTCATTCACGCTGATGGTGCGGGTTTGCGCAAGCGTCCCAATGGCGTCTCGTACACGAATAAGTACGTTCCCACCCTGGTATCAGTCACCAACCCGACCCAGACTCACGTCATCAACCTATTGGGCCACGACATCACCATCACCCTGAAAGCCACCAACTACGAATGGGACTGGGGAGATGGCACCCCACACACCATCACCGCCTACCAAGGGATGGCCTTCGAGAAGGGCATGGACCCCAACAAGGACCCCAGGCTCATCCGCCACTACTACACCCCACCCAACGGGTGGCGCTCACGCTTCGACGGACCCTACCCCGACGCCACACGCACCATCACCCTGACCACCACCTGGGCCGGCACGGCCACCAACCCCTTCACCGGCGAGACCCAAACCATCAACGGCCTGGTCACCACGACGGAAACAACCGGCCCCTTCTACCTCGACCACCTCACCGTCTCCAACACCGACACCTGGGAAGAAAAACAAGGCCACTAAGCGAGTGATGCACCATGAGTACGAAACCCTCCAACATCGGCCGGTGGATCGGCGCCATCATAACCGCCATCGTCCTCGTCGCAGTATCGTTCGTGGGATTCCGCGCGTTTAACGCTCGCGCCCACGCACAGACAGAGCTTGAGTCCGGGGCACAGTCACCCCAGTCTGACAGCGCCGGACAATCGGGCACCCAATCAGGCGACGCCCCTCAATCCGCGCAGCCGACACCCGTTGACGTCCCGAAACCCACTCCCCCGCCAAACCTCTACGCGGGCGGCCAAATTGGTGCCCAAGCGACATCACAGTGGTACATCGACCTGTGGGCATATGCGTTCAATACCGGAGACACAGAAGACTTCATGAAGGTATGTCAGGTTGAGGGCTACTGCGATGCATTTGCACACGACCTGGAACGCATGCATACAGATTCATATCTCGTCAAGCCGCTCACCAATCAGTATCTTCAAACAAATAAGATATACGAGTGCTCACTCCAAACGGCAGGCACTGAAGGAATTTGTGTCGAATTCACATTTTTGCAAACACCGGCGGTATTCCGCTACCTAACAGAGGAAAAGGCGTCAGAAGAATACGACACCATAAGCACCGTAACCGGCGAAGAAATCAACAACGAACAAACACTCTTTCGTGTCCTATTTCTTGAAGAGCGGGGTGATACATGGGTCGTCACCCACATCTGGGATCACTAATGACCACCGAGAATCAATATCCGCTGCGAGCGACAGGCCGCAGAGTCAATTCTCGTTGTTGATGCTGACAATACAGATGTGTCACCACGACTCCAGAACTCCATATGCTGAGGCCCCAGCCCACCACCGTGGACTGGGGCACCAACATCATTGTTTCACGTGAAACAATCGCCAGGATGCGCGCCAGGCCACGCGCGCCAGGCCACGCGCGCCTCACTTGCGGTGGTAGCGCGGGCTCGTGCCCAGGTGTGTCGGGTAGACGTTCAGGTCATCCTCCAGCTTCGACTCGTCCAGACCACGATATGTGTACGAACTATCGTTCACAATCTCCGTGGGATCAACGACGCCATCCGCGTACTGCTGGACCTCCTCTGGCGTCGGACTCGACCCACCCTGCTTCTGCGCCAACGGATTCTCATCGGGGAACTGCGACGGATCCGTATTCAACATCGCGCCCGGATCAATGCCACCAAACCCGGTGTACTTGTTCCACCCGTGATCAGGATTCAAGCCCGTCTTCACCAGCAGCTGCAGCAACTGATTGCTGGTCGCCTCAGGCCACCGCTGCTTCGCCAACGCCAGAAAGCCCGCGACAATCGGTGAGGCAACGGACGTTCCAAAGACAGAATCACTCGCACCCGTTTGCAAATTACGAAACATGACGGGCCCGCCAATCGATGTCGTCACCACGCCCTGACCCCACGAGGAGTAGTCCTGCCGAGCCCCGTCGGTACTGATCGCCGTCACACCGACAACGCCCGACCATTTTGACATCGACAGAGCATCATTATTATTGCTGTCATTTCCAGCAGCCGCGACGATAATCACTCCACTCGACATCGCGCGAGCAACGGTCCATTTCATCGAGTCACTACCATCCTCGCTGGAAGCAGACAGGTTGATGATTTGGGCACCATCATTCATCGCCTGATTGAATAACCAGACGCCTTCCGACCGCACGGCATTGCCAGAATCAAGGCAATCTTGTCCGGGTGTATCACCATTTGCCCCAAGATTCATTTGATAGGCAAGGAGCGTTGCATTTGGTGCAATACCGTAAGCCGAGGATACGAGGATTGATGCAACACCCGTGCCGTGGTTTTCCACCACCGGTGTTGAATTGATCGTGCACGGAATTTTTACCGTGATATCCGCACCAGCGAGCTCGGGGACGGACGTATCCACCTTTCCATCAATCATCGCGATGGTGACGCCTTCGCCCGTGTAGCCCTTCGCGCGCGCACGATCCAGTCCGTAGTACGCGAAGTACGGCTGGTCGGCCGCGGTGATCGTGTCAGCCGCGTTCGCGGGGGCAGCGGGAATCGACACGATGCCCGCCGCGAGCGCACCCACGGCAGCCACGGCGACACAGTTCCTTGCGCGCACTCGTCGTTTCTTCTGCGGCCTCACCATTGGCGCGGATCCCACCCATCGTCTCGAATCGGAGCGGGTGTAATGTCCTTCTCCGTCCCGTATGTCTGCGACATCGGATTCACGTATCCTTCCGGCAACTCATCCTCGTCCTCCACGCGGAAAGGCGTGTACTTGCGACGCTTCGCCTTCTCATTGCCCTTGCCCTGGCCAGCGCCCGCACCAGCACCGCCGCCCATGAAGCCACTAGTTCCCTGAGTTCCGGCTTTCCCGGACCCAGCGGCACCAGCACCGGCACCCGCTCCACGGGTGCCATCGGCTCCGACGATACCAGAGAGTCCTCCGGTGCCAGAAGGCGCCTTGTAGGTCCCGTAGCCCGGACCGGAGTAGGATCCTGCGCGCAGCGCGGACATGCCACTCACGTTGCCTGCCATTCCGCCTCGTCCGAGGACAGCTGCAGCACCGCGGCCGAGTGCACTCGCCGACGAGCCGAGGCCTCCTGCCATGCGGGCGGCGCCGCGCATGCCCAGCGCTCCCGCGCCTAGCACGCCAGCACCGCTGAGGCGAGCGGCGAGCGCTGATTCGTTGCCCGGGCCACCATTGACATTCCACAGCGGGTGGTAGCGGTCGACCGGAGGCGCCGGCGTGTAGCCACCAATGACGCCGTTGCGATGCCAGTCCCCGTTCACCCGCGTGTGCAGCAGATCGACGCCCATGAGGTCCTGCGGGTCGGAAATCGGGTTCAGACGTGACCCCTCCTCGCCCTCGGTGACGAAACGATTCGGGATGCGCGGCGACGACATGACGCGATCGTTCACCGGACCGCCCTCGTCGTAACCCGCCGGATACAGCCCGGAACCAGAGCCTCGCAGATCAGATCGCCCGTAGTCCGTGTCGCGGTTGCCCGGATAGACACCCGACTCGTGAGCGGAGGTGTTCAGGTACCCACGCTCAATATCGCGGCGAACAGTTGTGTTCGAAGGACCCGGATTCTGTACAACGTATATTCCATCATTGCCGACCCGTTGCTCCATTGCCACACGCTGCGCATTCGTCCCATCTGCCAAGCTCTGCATCGTGTCGTTGGCACGCTGCAGGATGTCTGTTGCGGACGCTTCGCGCTGGTTGTTCGCTTGGGTGATGAGCCCTTGGACGTACGCTTCACCCGTCGCGGCAACCGCGTTGATGGGCAGGCCCGCTAGGCCCATGTATTTCGTCACCGGAATGACGACATGCGCGGCGTCTGCCAGCGCCTGAAGCTTCGAGTCAATCAGGGTGGGCGAGAGCTGCATGGCTTCCTCGCGCACGTGCTTCATGGCGCGGCGAGCCTCCACGTAGTACTCCATCGCGGTGTTGTGCCCATCCTTGATGGCCTGCACCTGCTTCATCGCGTTATCAGTCCACGCGTCGACCTGTTCTCCGGTCTCCCCGGTGAAGCCCTGGTTTGTGCGCATGTGGTACGTCGAGTTATTGGCCTCGTTCAGGCCGCACACGACTGCGTTGTGTTGGTCGTCCAAGGCGTCCAGCGCGGAGGCTTTCTCGATTGCAGCAACCAACTTCATGAGGCGCTCGTACATCGGACTCTCAACCATGATTCGTGCTCCTCTTTCAGATGGCCGACGGTGCGTTTTGGACGGGTTCGTTTGACGAGGCACCGGCGTCGGTACCCGAATTCGCTGCCGGGGCGGTATTTCCAACCGGCGTCGGAATCGCAGGCGACGTCGTCGATCCACCACTCCCACTGGTTACCCCTCGATCGAGGTCATCCAGGATTTGAGCGAGTTGGTCAGCATTCGCGGTCTCTGCGGCCTCGAAGGCCTCGGCTGCCCGTTCAACATCGTCGTCGAACTTTGTGAAGCGCTGCTTCTGCTTGCCAATGAGACGATCCTCGCTCTTCATCAGCGAAACGATCGCCGTGCGCATGGCCTTGAAGCCCCCCTCGTCGGACCAATACGAGGGGTCTTGCGCGTCAATGAGCCGCCCTAGCGCCTCCGATGAGTCCCCCAGGGACTCCCCCCCCCCGTTTCATATCGTCACGCGTCTGGGCGTGCTTATCGGAATCGAAGCCGACGTCAACCACGCGCTACCTCCTGATCAACCAGCCCACAATTATGTTGGCTACGGAATACTGTGCTACCTCGCTAAGCATATGACCAGTCGTTCACATTAACAAGCGTGTTCCAGGGTCACGAGGCCGGGGCCGGGTACTCGGAGACGCCCGCTCACGGTTCCTCGAAGACGCCCGCTCACAGGCCCGCTCACAGCACCCCCAGACTCACCCCCGCCTCTCGCGCAGGCTCCGCGCGAGGACCCCGTGCCTCGGCGCGAAGACCCAGGCGAGCACGAAGCACGCGGTGAGCACCAGGACGATCGTGGCGCCCGTGGGCACGTCCAGCGCCCACGACAGGTACAGGCCCACCAGGCCACCCGAAGCACCGAGCGCGGGCGACAGGATCATCATGGTCCCCAGGCGGTCGCACAGGAGCCGCGCGGTGGCCGCGGGGGTGACGAGCAGGGCCAGCACCAGGACGTTGCCGATCGTCTGCACAGAAATAACCACGGCCAGGGCCACGGCGACATACAGAGACAGGTCAGCCAGCAGAACGTGCACGCCCGCAGCTCGGGCGCTCTCGCGGTCCAGGGTCACGGCGACGATGGGCCGGTGCGCCAGGAACAGCATGAGCAGCACAAACAACGCGCCACACAGCACCACGGGCACATCCGAAGCCGGGATGCCCGTGATCGACCCGAACAGGAAGTCCTGCAGGCTGCCCGCGTACCCGGGCGCCCGCGCGATGATCGCAACGCCCAGGGCAAAGGCGCCGACGAAGAGCACGCCGATGACGGAGTCCTCCTTAAGCCTGCGGTTCTGCGCCAACAAGGCCACCAACACGGCGGTCACGACGCCCGCGAGCGCCCCGCCAAACACCAGGGACCCGCCGCACACGAAGGCGATCGCCAGGCCGGGGAACACGGAGTGCGCGACGGCGTCGCCGATGAACGCCATGCCGCGCAGGACGACGTGCACGCCGACGCTGCCGCACACGAGCGCGGCGACGACCGCGATCAGCAGCGCGCGCGGCAGGAACGCCAGCGCGGGATTCGTCAGGTCGCGGAAGAAGTCGTAGGGGCTCAGGAAGTCCGCCGCCGCGGCGAGGCCACCCCCGGCCGCGTGGATCACTGTGCTCATGCGCGCACTCCTAGGGCGTCGAGGATCGGGTTGTCGGGTCGCACGTCGAAGGCGCGGATCCACGGGTCGGCGTCGGCCAGCTCACCCGGCCGCCCGGAGGCGACGATCGTGCGCCGTAGCAGGTACAGGCGGTCGCAGCCGGCGCGCGCGCCGATGAGGTCGTGCGTGGTCATGAGGAGGGCCCGCCCGCCGTCCGCGAGCGCGCGGAACAGGTCCATGAGCATCTCCTGCGTGGGCATGTCAAGGCCGGTGAAGGGCTCGTCGAGGAGCAGCACGGCAGGCCGGATCGCGAGGGCCCGGGCGACGAGGACGCGCTGGCGCTGCCCGCCGGACAGCTCGCCGATGGGTCGCTTGGCGAGGTCGCGCATGCCCACGAGGGACAGGGCCTCCTCGACGGCGCGGAAGTGCGGGGTCCGCGCGCGCCCGAGCAGGCCTCGCCTCACGGTGACGGCCTGAAGGACGGCGTCGCGCACGCTGATCGGGAAGTCCCACGCGAACTCGTGCCGCTGCGGCACGTACCCGATCGCGCCGTCGGTCTCAACGCGCCCGCTGGAGGGGATGAGCCCCAGGATCGAGCGGATCAGCGTGGTCTTCCCGGCGCCGTTGGGTCCGATGAGGCCGACGAGCTCCCCGGCCCGGGCCTCCAGGTCGACGCCCTCGAGGACACTGCGCCCGCCGAGGGACGCGCCCAGTCCGGTGACGCGCAGCTGGCTCACTGCTCCCCTCCCCGATCGACGAGGCCGGGGCCGCGTTCGCCCGAGCCCTCACCGCGGGCGGTGGGCAGGGGTGCGAGGAGGGAGTCGGCCTCGGCGATGGCGGCGGCCTGTTCGGCGCGGCTGCGGCGCGAGCGCGCCACCACGAGCGCGCCGATCACGAGGAGGGACACCGCGACGACCGCGATGATCACGAGGAAGGCCCAGTCGGGCAGCCCACCCGACGCGGCCCCCGAAGCAGAGGAAGAGGACGCGGGATCTGCGGCCCCGGAAGCAGCGGGCGCAGCCCCAGAGGAAGAAGCGGAGGAGGAAGCGGAAGCACCATCGGCGGGGGCAGCCGCGGGCGCGGCCATGGCCAGGGCCTCGGACGCGGAGGCGGCGTCACCGACGGCGAAGCGCAGGGTCGTGGAAGCACTGACGGCCTCGCCGGCGGTGGTCGTGCCCAGGAAGGTCACGGTCGCCGTGTAGGTGCCGGGCGCGGAGAACGCCCAGTTGGCGTGCACGTGCGTGCCCGAGTCGATCCACACGTCTCCAGGCGCCGCGCCCGAGTCGGCGAGCAGGAGGGGCTTGCCGAAGGTGCCGGACTGCAGGAACAGCCACGCGCGGCCGGGGCCGGACACGGGGCCGACACGCATGGTGAGGCCGCGGTCGATGGTGGCCGTGACGGCGGGGTCCTGCGTGTTCCATCCGAGCCACACGACGCCCGGGTTCTGCGTCTGGGGAACGACGTACACGGGCTTGCCCGCGACGTCGGCCAGGAAGGGGTAGTCGGCGGAGTCGGGCGCGGTCATGATGGCCGCATCATTGACCCGCAGGACGGTCTGGTTGGGGTCGCGCCACACGGCGCCGCTCTCGGCGTCGTGGCGCAGGCCGGCCCGCCACTGCCCGTCGATCAGTCGGGGGCCGAGGTCGACGTGCCCGACGCTGATCTCGCTGGCCTCATTCGACCACTCCTCGTGCGCAGCAACGCTCTGCGCGAGGTCGGGGTCGGGACTCGGGTCAGCAAAAGAAGAGGGGGCACCCGCGACGATGAGGAAAGCCGACACAAGCAGAGCGCCCAGCGACAGGCCGAGGCGGGGGAATTGCACCATTAGAGCCGCGACACGCCGGCGACACGCCGTAGGGATGCTTCTAATGCTGCAATTCCCCCCATGGGCGGTAGCACCTGGCCGGGCTTCGAGCTGAGTCGCCCACCCGCTCGGTCCCGTGGCCATCGGCAGGGCCTGGCCGGGCTTGCGGAAAGGCCTCCGGCTAGCCCCGGTGGCGGCGGCAGGGCCTGGCCGGGCTTCGAGATCGACCACTCCGAGCGAAGCTCGCGTGTGGCGATCTCGCGGGCGGGCCGCCGCCACCGGGGCGTAGAGTCGGCGGCCGTCCTCGCAGGCAAAGAGCCAGCGGCCAGGCAAGCAGGCCGCACGGCGGCCAGCAGCAGACAGGGCAGAGAAGGGTTTCATGGCATCTCCTTGCCGCCCAGGCAGCGTGCCAGTGAGCGGGCGTTGTGTTCCATCATGTCGATGTAAGTGGGTGCTTGGTCGTCGAGGGTGTCGCCGTACAGGGGGCAGATGTCCACGCCCGCGTCGGTGGCGGCGGTGCGCAGGGTAGAGCGGGTGCGCGCCAAGTTGGGTTCGAGGAACACCGCGGGGATCGAGGAGTCGGACAGGGTGGCCTGGAGTTTGATCCGGTCGGCGATGGAGGGTTCGACGCTGGGGTTGGGGGCGACGAAGCCGGCGACGGTGAGCCCGTAGGCGTTCGCCAGGTAGGCGTAGGCGTCGTTGGTGGTGACGAGTTTGCGGCGTTCGTCGGGGATGGTCGCGATGGTCGAGGCGACGGTGGCGTCGAGCTCGTCGAGGCGCGTCAGGTAGGCGGCTGCGTTGGCCCGGTAGGTGGCCTCGCCGTCGGGGTCGACGGAGATCAGCGAGTCGCGGATAACGCGCACGTACGCTTGGGCGTTGTGGACGTCGTGCCACAGGTGGGGGTCGATGTCGCCGTGGACGTGCTTGCCGAGGACGGCTTGGGGCAGCATGTAGACGCTGGCGCCGGGCTCGCCGATGAAGCGGAACGAGGCCTCCCCGGGGATCGTGGTGAGCGCGCGGGTGGGCACTTCGATGACGACGTGGTCGAGGTCGGTGCATTCCATGGTGGAGGCGACGGCCGCCGCGGCGCTGGATGCGCCCACGCAGGGGGCCGAGGCCTCGTCCCCGCTGAGTGCGCCGGCGTCAGAGGCGAGTTCGACGCGCTTGGTGGTGAGGTTGACGGTGATGTCGGCGTGGCCGGCGGACAGGACGCGGCGGCCCTCACTGGCGGCGATGTCCTCGGGCGGGGTGCCGACGGCGAAGACGGCGGTGCCTTCCCCGACACTGACGGGCGTGGCGCCGGGGGTGGTGCGCAGGTTGGCGCGGAAGTGGACGCGGTACACGCCGGGGGCGGTGAACGCCCAGCTCATGTGCTGGTGGGCGTCGGCGGGCAGCTGCGCGGTGTCGGTGTCGTATCCGCCTGCGGCGTTGAAACCGTCGGAGGAGGCGAAGGCGATCTCGGGCTGCCCGAACGACGTGGTGAGGTAGGCGGCGGCTGCGCCCGGGCCCTCGACGCCGGTGGTCGTCAGGTCGATCTGCGAGGCGCGGGTGGCCCCCATGTCGGCGCCGTCGCCCCACACGCGCATGCCGAGCCACGGGGTATCAAGCGCGCGGTCTTCGACCAGGGGGAGGATGGTCGCGCCGTTCTTGGCGGCCTCCTCGGCGACGGAGACGGAGCGCGAGCCGGCGGGCAGGTTGGAGTCGAGGGCGCGGATGAGGGCGTGTTCCTCGAGCATGAGGTAGTTGGAGAAGGCGACGTCCGCGTAGGCAACATCGCGGATGGTGCGCAGGGAGGGTTCCCACGAGTGCGGGTCCGCCCCGTTGGGCACCATCTGCGTGACGTGGGCACGGTCTCCGGCGACGTTGCGCACGAGGTCGGCGAGGATGCCGGTCGTGGCGACGACGCGCAGTTCACCGTCGGATGCTGGGTCAGGCGCGGGCGCGCACCCGGCGACGCCGACGGATAGGGCGAGGCAGCCGGCGACGGCCATGCCCCTCATAATCGCAAACGATGCGTCAGTGCTCCCACACCCACTCCCCCGCCACCCACGGAAGGGGAGGCGGGGGATGAAGGAGAGGGGGCCTCGTGAATGAGTGCTCACGAATCCGCACGCTCCGCTCGGCGGCGTCCGATCGCGCCCACCCACACGCAGGCCGCGCCCGTGAGCGCCCACGTGAGGGAGACGACGGTCAGGGGGATGGTGTCGGCGCCGGTGGTGGCCAGGGAGAGGTCGCAGTCCTTGCCGGAGGCGGTGCGGCCGACGACCTGGGAGACCATGGGTCGACCGTTCGGGCCGGTCGTTCCCGTGGCGGTGAGCTCGCCGCCGGAGCCGAAGCCGCTGCCCGCGAGCGCCGCGCCGTTGGGGGTGACGCGCATGGTGATGGTCAGCGTGTAGGTGCCGGGGGCGGTGAACACCCAGTTCTGGTGGGCGTGCGTGTTGGCGCCGAGCGTGTAGCCGGTGCCCGGGCCGTCGAAGACGTGCTCGCCGACACCGGAGCCGAGCGCGCCCGCGTTGAAGACGGCGACGCGTCCGGGGCCCTCAACGGCGTCGAGGGTGAATTGGACGGGGCCGGTCGTGCCGGTGACGATCTCTTCGCGCTGGGAGTTCAGGCCCAGCCACGGCACGCCCGCGATCTGGGTCGACGGGATCAGCCAAACGCTGGAGCCGGGGGTGGCGACGAAGCCGAGGTCGGCGGGCGCCGTGATGCGCGCGGCGTCACCGAGGGCGAAGGTCAGGGACGAGGGGTCGACCCACTGGGCGGGCTGGCTGCGGTCGTCCTTGACGCGGGCGACGAGGGTGCCGTTTTCGATGGCGGGGCCCAGGTCGAAGTGGCCGTCGGTGGCGTTGCCGGAGGCGCCGTCGCCGACGCTCACGGTCAGCGTGGTGCGCGCGGTGTTCGCGGGGGCTTGGGACGAGGCCAGGGTGGCGGCCTCGGCCTCGGTGGCCTCGCGGGTGATGCGGGTGGCGACGCAGCGCTCACCGCCGGTCGCGCCAGAGGTGGTGTGCGCGCCCGAGGACGGGGCAGGGTTCGCGCCGGTCGTCGTGCCGGTGGTGCCGGTCGTTCCCGTAGTGCCGGCCGAGGGGTCAGGGGAGCTGGGCGTTCCAGTGTCGTTGTTATCCGCCTGGTCCTGGGCGCCCTGGTTGTTCGTGGAGTTCACGGAGCCGGGGCCCACGCCGGGGGCGGGCTGCGCCTGGTCGGTCGAGGGGGCCGCGCCGGATTCGGCGAGGCACGAGGCCTCGTCGGCAACGTCGATCGTGTAGGTGCGGGCCGCGGACTGGGCGTTGGCGGCGCCGGTGTTCCCGGGGGTCCACGCGCTGGCCTGGACGGTCAGCGTGTAGCGGCCTGCGCGCGTGAACAGCCAGTTGACGTGCTTGTGGGCGGCGTAGGGCTGGTCGATGTCGTCGCCCTCGGGCGCCAGGTCGAAGCTGCCATCATTGGTGACCGCCCTGGTGCCCTCGGTGAAGCTGGAGGTGAAGGCGTAGATGCGGCCGTCGGCGGGACCCGTGTAGGAGATGTGGAAGCGCGCGGCGTCGTAACCGCCGGCCGTGACACCCAGGGTGTCCCAGCCGGGCCACAGGACGGTCGCCTGGTTGTCGCCGGACTGGCCGAGCAGGTACGCGGCTGAGGGCGCGCCGGTCGCCTGGCTGACGTCGGTGGGGATCTGGGTGAGGGTGGACTTGTTGACGGCGAGCAGGGTCTGCTCGGGCTCGCGCATGACGCCGGAGCCGGTGGCGTCCTCCTTGATGCGCAGGGTGAGCGCGCCGGAGGCGTCGGAGGTCAGGTCGAAGATGTCGGCGTGGCCACGGTCCAGGGTGGCCGTGGTACCGGCGGGGGCGGTGCGCATGACGGCGCACGTGCTTGCGCCCACCTCGGACGAGGCCGTGGCTGCGTCGGTCGTTGCGGCGTCGGCCTCGGTGGAGTCTGTGGCTGCGTCGGTTGCTACCGCGTCCGCTGTGTCGAGGCCGACGGTGGCCTCGTCGGCGGCGTGTGCCGCTCCGGGCACGAGGAAGGAGGCGGCCGCAAGGGCCATGACGGCGAAAGCCCGGGCAGCTGCGCGGCCCGGGTTCCGGTGCTTCGTGGGGTTCATGGAGGGAGTCCTCTAGGTACGCACATATGAATGAGAATCGTTATCATTCTAATAGCGTGGCGCACGTCGCGCAAAGTTCCGCGACCCGAAATCCCAGATCGATACCTCTAACCGTGACCGCTCCTCATCACCATGACGTCCGACAGCCTTGATGACGGCCAGTAGCTTTGATGACGGCCTGGAGGGGTCTGGCTTTTTCGGACCGTTTATTTTGAGAGGGTTGTTCTGAGTAGTCCCGGCTGCTTGTGGCCGGCCAGCTTCGATGACGACCAGCTTCGATGACACCGCGAAACCTCAGGAAACACCGCCCCCACCCCAATTTCGCATGCAATTCCCCCACCACTCTTTCAAACTTTGAAATCGGATCGTTGAAATTCCGCGGTTTTCTGGACGTTGTGAATTTGTCTGATGACCGAATTGCATGCGAAATTGAGGGGAGCTCCGGATCGATCTCAGTGCTTCGCCAGGTACTGCGCAGATCCCACAACTCGTACTCACAGTCCCCCGCTTCGCCGTCACCATGCCCCTCACAGACCCGGGTTGCACAAACACCTCACGGTCAAGTCCTGTGGAGTGGTGTAATCGTTTTGTGTCCTTCGGGGTGGGTTATGCGCTGAGTTGGAGTGGGGGTTCCTCCTGTTGGGTGGGTTGGGGTGTGAGTCGTGATTTGGTGAGGACATCGAGGCTGAGGTAGCGTCGGCCTTCGGCCCATTCGTCGTTTTGTTCGGCGAGGACGGCTCCGACCAGGCGGATGATGGCCTGGCGGTTGGGGAAGATCCCCACGGAGTCGGTGCGTCGGCGGATTTCGCGGTTGAGGCGCTCATTGGGGTTGTTGGACCAGATCTGGGTCCATACCCCGGTGGGGAAGGACGCGAACGCGAGGACGTCTGCCCTGGCTTGATCGAGGTGATCACACACGGCGGGGAGCTTGTCGTGCACGTAGTCCAAGAGCCGGTCGTATTGAGCGTTGACCGAGGCGGCGTCGGGTTGGTCGTACACCGAGTGCAGCATCGCTTTGACGGCGGGCCATAGCGCTTTGGGGGTGACCGACATGAGATTCGCGGCGTAGTGGGTGCGGCACCGTTGCCAGGTGGCTCCGGGCAGGTTCGCTGCGATGGCCTCAACCAGGCCCAGATGGGCGTCGCTGGTGACCAGGCGCACGCCGGTGAGGCCTCGGGCGACCAGGTCAGCGAAGAACTCCTTCCAGGCCGGACCGGTCTCGCTGGTGGATACGCGCACCCCCAGCACTTCGCGGTGTCCGTCATTGTTGACTCCGGTGGCAACCAGGACCGCGCACGAGACGACGCGCCCTCCTTCGCGCACCTTCATGGTCAATGCGTCAGCGGCGACGAACGTGAAAGGCCCAGCATCATCGAGGGGGCGATGACGGAACTCGTCCACGTGTTCGTCCAGGTCCGATGCCATACGTGAGACCTGGGACTTCGACAGTCCTGTGATCCCCAGGGTTTTGACGAGCTTGTCCATACGGCGCGTGGACACTCCCGCTAAGTAGCAGTCAGCGACCACTGTGATCAAGGCGCTTTCG
>NZ_JAPWAD010000019.1:0-49728 GCF_041432695.1 Pauljensenia sp. 27098_8_83
TGTAGGGGTTGTAGCACGTGGAGGTAATCCCATTACGCTTCAGCTCCCGGCTCACAGTCGAGGGCGAACGTCCTAACTGTCGAGCAATGTCACGAATAGAGAGCCCCTCGACGCGCCATCCGAAGATGAGCATGCGTTCCTTGAGCGACAAGAACCGTTTACTGACCCGATGAGGTTGGCACTTCATATACAGACGGTACCAATGAGCCTGAGGAGCAATACTAGCTCGCTCACACCGTCCACTTGACCGAGTCCGGCCATTACGCCAGACCTTACCCGTCCGCTTCGAAACCCCAACAGCATGAGCAGCCTGCGTGAAGTTCAAACCATCAGCCAAAGCCCGTACATACTCCCGATGCCGAGCCTGACACGCCTCCCAACGGGAGGGGTACTCAACCCCCTGAAAAACACGACCAACACCAGCCACAATGAACTCCTTCACCAAGATCCGTTGCAACCACCACTAGAACCTAGACTTTGATGCGGATCGCGTCCAGGTAGATCACCGGGTAGAACGCTTCTAAGAGGCAGTGCTGCCACTCCAAGAGAGGATGTCTGAAGCATCTGGCGTTCCAGGTCCGACCTGCTGGCGCACGCCCTCAGGTCACCTATCTCCCCCAGACGAGCCCCACGATGCCGCGCGCGTAAAAGTCGTCCCACATGGATGCGCGGTGGCCCGGCGCGTAGAGCCAGTGGCGCACGGTCTGCACGCCGTCATCCCCGAGAGCAGATGCCTGCATTGTCGCTTCCTTGCCAAGCGCGGCCATAAGTACCGGCTATCCGTCGTCATGGCCGCACACTACCACCGCATGACCGGCGACATGCTTCACGCTCGCACTCGCTCAAGGCCAAAGCCAGGCCACGCTCTCGCGCGACCCGGCCACCGCCTCGTCAGGCCCCTCACCTCAGGCGATTTCCACCATCGCAAGCGGAACGATTCCACTCAACGTATCCCCCAGCGCATCTTCGGCACGGTCGAGCTCGTAGCGCATCTGCAGGTTCATCCAGAATCCCGGGGTCGTACCGAAGTAGCGGGAAAGCCGCATCGCGATATCGACCGTAATTCCCCGCTTCCCATGGACGATGTCGTTGATACGACGGGGCGGAACACCGATAGCGACAGCGAGCTTATGCTGTGTAATTCCGAACCCCTCAACGAAGTCCTCCATGAGAACCTCGCCCGGGTGAATCGGAGCAATTTCAGTGATAGTCAACGATCTCAACCCCTTCTGGACCAGCTTCGCCCAGGCCGTCACGCATCAGGACTGCATTCACCACGAGCGGCGAGGGTCTGTCCGAACGAGCGAGCGCACTCGATTGCCCTGCATCGCAAGATCAGGCAGCTTCGGATCTATCAATGCAAGAATGCCAAGCATGTCCCGCAGCCGCCAACGGATGTCGACGGACAACAAGTTCTCATGATGAGCCACACGATTCCTCAGCTTCCTCACTCGATCGAGCTGATCAGCCAGCCTCTCACGGCCCAAGTCGGAAGGGTCCGCATAGGGAAACGCATCCGACAAACATTCTTGCCACAACTGTTGACACTGCTGAGGCTGATTCCAAACCCTCGGCTTAATGAGATAGACCCAGGTTCCGAACATAAAATGCGACACAACATCATCGTGCGTGACGGCTGCCAAACGACGCGGATGAGTCTTTGGACGCAAGCGCGATTGCTCACGCGCAAAATTCTGGGCGACCGCAAGGCTCTTGTGGGTGACAAGGTCATACAGCAAGGGCGCCGCCCCCTTGCCTAGCGCCCAATCCATCCTATATTCAGGCCCCTGTTGATCATTCCACACCCGCAGCTTGCGATCCATTGAGTTTCGCAAACCGACCTCAACAAACGCGATAGTCGAAAACAACGCCCCCGCGAGATCTGTAACCCACAAGTAAAGTTCACAAGCACGCTCGTCATCTCCATCCGCTTCCTGGAGGTATGGAGCAAGCCTCGCCGAACCAGCTAGGTCTAAGATCACACTTCCCTCTACCACACTTTAATGTTACCTTATTGGTAATCGCGTTGGGCTTGGACCAACGCAGTCTACTACGGGGATCCTCGCCATCACGGCGAGGATCCCTTGGTATTCCAAGAGCATCGCACACTTCGTCACGCAGATGGACCTGTTACTCTCGCCATAAGCAAGTGCCGGGCCACGCCCTCGCGCGACCCGGCCGCTGCCTCGTTCAGAAATGATTAAACATTAAACCTGAACTCAACAACGTCTCCGTCCGCCATCACATAGTCCTTGCCTTCCATGCGGACCTTGCCGGCGGCCTTCGCGGCGGCCATGGAGCCGGCCTCGACCAGGTCATCGAAGGAGACGACCTCGGCCTTGATGAAGCCCTTTTCGAAGTCCGTGTGGATGACGCCAGCGGCCTTGGGGGCGGTGTCGCCCTTGTGGATCGTCCAGGCGCGCGCTTCCTTCTCACCGGCGGTGAGGTAGGTCTGCAGGCCCAGGGTGTCGAAGCCGACGCGGGCCAGCTTGTCCAGGCCGGACTCGTCCTGGCCGGATTCGGCGAGCATCTCGCGGGCGTCCTCGTCGTCGAGCTCGACCAGCTCGGCCTCGAACTGGGCGTCCAGGAAGATGGCCTCGGCGGGGGCTACGAGGGAGCGCAGTTCGTCCTTCATCTCCTCGTTGTCCATCTCGGCGGCGTCCATGTTGAACACGAAGATGAAGGGCTTGGAGGTCATGAGCTGGAAGGAACGCAGCGCGTCCTGGTCCAGCTTGGCGCCCTCGGGGCCGGACAGCAGCTCGCCGCGCTCCAGCAGCTCGAGAGCCGCTCGCGCGGTTTCGAGAACGATCGGCTCGGTCTTCTTGCCGCGCACCTCCTTTTCGAGGCGCGGGATCTGCTTCTCGATCGTCTGCATGTCGGCGAGGATCAGCTCGGTCTTGATGGTCTCGATGTCCGAGGCCGGGTCCACCTTGCCGTCAACGTGCACGACGTCGGGGTCGGAGAAGGCGCGCGTGACCTGGCAGATCGCGTCGGCCTCGCGGATGTTGGCCAGGAACTGGTTGCCCAGGCCCTCACCCTCGGAGGCGCCGCGCACGATGCCGGCGATGTCGACGAAGGACACGGTGGCGGGGATGATGCGCTGGGAGCCGAAGATCTCCGCGAGCGTGTTCAGACGCGGGTCGGGCAGGGGCACGACGCCGACGTTGGGCTCGATGGTCGCGAAGGGGTAGTTCGCGGCGAGCACGGTCGCACGGGTCAGGGCATTGAACAGGGTGGACTTGCCGACGTTGGGCAGTCCAGCGATACCGATAGTAAGAGACACGCCCCCATCCTATCGGAGCAGGCCCGGTGGCGTTGCCCTACTTCGTGTGGTTTGGCCCGGCGACGCGGGGCGCGTGGGGGCGCGAGGGTGCCATGCCGGCGTTCTTGAGGTCGGCGCGCAGGTCGCGGGGCAGCGCGAAGGTCGTCGATTCGGTTTCGGTGCGGGCCACCTCGACGGTGGGGAATCCGTGCTCCTGTAGCCATTCGATGACGTCGCGCACGAGGATTTCAGGCACGGACGCGCCGGAGGTGAGGCCCACGGTCTGGGCCCCCTCGAACCAGGATTCGTCGAGTTCGTCGGCCTTGTCGACACGGTAGGCGGCGCCCGCCCCGGCCTCGAGCGCGACCTCGACGAGGCGCACGGAGTTCGAGGAGTTCGCCGATCCGACGACGACCATGACGTCCACCTGGGGCGCGATGAATTTCACGGCACCCTGGCGGTTCTGGGTGGCGTAGCAGATGTCGTCCGACGGCGGGTCGATGAGCTGCGGGAAGCGCTGGCGCAGGCGGTCCACGGTCTCGCGGGTCTCGTCGACGGAGAGCGTGGTCTGGGAGATCCACACGACGCGCGAGGGGTCGCGCACGACGACGCCCTCGACCTCGTCGGGGGTGCCGACGACCTGGATGTGGTCGGGGGCCTCGCCGAAGGTGCCCTCAACCTCCTCGTGCCCCTGATGGCCCACCAGGATGATGTCGTAGTCTTCCTTCGCGAAGCGCACGGCCTCGCGGTGTACCTTGGTCACGAGCGGGCAGGTCGCGTCGATCGTGGCGAGGTGTCGAGTGGCAGCGGCCTCATGGACAGCCGGGGAGACGCCGTGCGCGGAGAAGACGACGCGGGCCCCCTCGGGCACCTCGTCGGTCTCCTGCACGAAGATCGCGCCGCGCTTGGTCAGCGACTCGACGACGAACTTGTTGTGGACGATCTCCTTGCGCACGTACACGGGCGCGCCGTAGAGCTCGAGGGCCTTTTCGACGACGTCGACGGCGCGGTCCACACCGGCGCAGTATCCGCGCGGGGCCGCCAAGAGAATGCGGCCGCTGCCCTCGCCGTGGGAGGCAGGCAGGGGGGATTCGGCGCTGGCACGCAGGTCGACGTTTTCATTCATGCTTCCACACTAGCGCCCGGGGACGGGCCCGTGCGCGCGCTCGTGGCAATCCCACACGCTCCTCATCGACGAGGCCGGGGCTGCCCCCGCTCCCCGACTGCCCTGGGCGAGGGGCGGGCCCGGGCGCCCCCTCACGCTCACCCGACCGGGCAAGAGGGGCTGTCCACAGGGGAGTGGCGCGGCAGCGCGGCGGGGCTATTCGTGTGGCATGCTGAGTGGCGTGACATTGCCTCATTCCCCTGCTGCGCCGCCTCCGGGCGGATCGCCCCAGCCTCGTCCGCCCGCCGCGAAGGCGGCTGATACCACGCGGGATAATCCGTGGCCGCTGCGCAGGCTGACGGAGAACATCAAGGTGTACGTGGACCGCATGAGCCCCCTGTGGGTGGAGGGCCAGGTCGTTGAGTACAAGGTGCGTCCGGGCGCGAAGATGCACTTTTTGACGCTGCGCGACCTGCAGACGGACACGTCGATGACGGTGACCGCGTGGGCGGGCGTCATGGATTCGACGCCGCTAACCGAGGGCGCGCGCGTGGTGACGCGCGTGAAGCCGGTGTTTTGGGAGCGCTCGGGCCGCCTCAACCTGCAGGCCGCGGAGATTCACCTGCAGGGTGTGGGCGATCTGCTGGCCCAGATTGAGGCGCTGCGCGCCCGCCTGGCGGCCGAGGGCTTGTTCTCGGATGCCCGCAAGAAGCCCCTCCCCTTCCTGCCGCGCACGATCGGCCTGATCTGCGGCCGCAACGCGAAGGCGAAGGACGACGTGGTCGTGAACGCGTCGGACCGTTGGCCGGCTGCGCGCTTCGAGATCCGCGAGGTCGCCGTGCAGGGCGATCACTGCGTGCCCGAGGTGGGCCGCGCGCTCCTCGAGCTGGACGCGATGGAGGACGTGGACGTCATCGTGATCGCACGCGGCGGCGGCGCGGTCGAGGACCTGCTCCCCTTCTCCGATGAGCGCCTTGTGCGCGCCGCCGCGGACGCCCGCACGCCCATCGTCTCCGCGATTGGCCACGAGGGCGATTCTCCCCTGCTGGACCTGGTCGCCGACTACCGGGCGTCGACCCCGACGGATGCGGCTCGCCGCATCGTCCCGGACCGCGCCCGCGAGCGCGACGGCATCTCTCAGGCGCTGACCCGCATGCGCGGGGCGCTGGGGGCACGCCTGGCGACGGAGCGGTCGAACCTGACGCTCATCGCGTCGCGCCCGGTGCTCCAGGGCCCGGAGGCGATCGTCGAGGGGCACCGCGTGGCCCTCGCGCAGAAGGTGAGCGCGCTGAGAGCGGCGATCGAGCGTCGACTCGCGTCGGAGCGCCAGCAGCTCACGCGTTCGCGCGCGACCCTGACGGCCCTGTCCCCGCAGGCGACGCTGGACCGCGGCTATGCGCTCCTAAAGACGCCCTCGGGCGCCCTCATCACGTCCTCGGCGCAGATCAAGAAGGGTGATCTCATCGAGGGCATCCTGGCGTCGGGCCGCATGGTCGCCCAGGTTGTGGGCGCCACGAACCCCACTCCCGCCCCGAACACCCCCGAGGCAGACGCCTGACCCGCAGGACCCGTCCCGGCCTCGTCCCCAGACTTCTCACTCAAAGGAACACTGTTATGACCACGAACGACCAGCTCCCCGATCCCCAGTCCCTCGGTTACGAGGAGGCGCGCGACGAGCTCGTGCGCATCGTCCAAACCCTCGAAGGCGGGCAGGCGCCGCTCGAGGACACTCTCACGATGTGGGAACGCGGCGAAGCACTGGCAGCGCGCTGTTCCCAGATCTTGGACGGCGCCCAGACGCGTCTTTCTGAACGCACGATGACACCCGGCGCGGAAGCACGCTAATGTACATTCTGTAGATCCGCTCACACGCAGGTGAGGAGACACCATGACGGTGCAATCTGGCCCCCACATTCTCGCGATCGGCGAGGCGCTCATCGACGTCGTCATGACGTATGAGCAGCCCGACTTCCCCGTTGAGATCCCGGGTGGTTCTCCCGCGAACGTCGCCCTGACGCTGGGGCGTCTGGGTCGGCCGGTGGCTCTGGCGACGTGGATCGGTCTGGACGAGCGCGGTCGCCTCATCGACTTCCACATGAACGATTCCGGCGTGCACGTCACCGCAGCCTCGCGCGGCGCCTCGCACACGTCGACGGCGCTGGCACGCCTGGACGAGTCGGGCGCAGCCTCCTACACCTTCGACCTGGAGTGGGCGCCGACTCCGCCGATCAAGGTTCCGGCGACCGCTCAGATCCTTGAGGCCGGTTCGATCTCCGCGATCATCGAGCCCGGCGCTTCTGCGGTCCTCGATGCGCTGGCCCGTGGACGCGAGCACGCGCTCGTGTGCTTCGATCCGAACGCGCGTCCCTCGATCATGGGGGAGCCGGAGGCAGCACTGGCCGCCCTTGAGCGTTTCATTGCGCTGTCGGACGTCGTCAAGGTGTCGGATGAGGACATCGAGTGGCTGACGGGCGGCGCTCCCATCGACGAGGTCGTGGATCGTTGGCTGGGTATGGGACCGTCTCTCGTGGTGGTCACGCGCGGCAAGCACGGCAGCGAGGTCGCCACCGTCTCGGGCCTGCGCTTCACGAAGACCCCCGCGGACGTCCCGGTCGTCGACACGGTCGGCGCGGGAGACTCCTTCATGGGTGGCATCATCGACGCCATGTGGGGCATGGGGTTGCGTGGTGGCGAGGCTCGCGAGACTCTGCGAACCCTGCCCGAGGAGCAGGTCCGCGCTATCATCGACCGCGCGAGCGCCGTGTCCGACGTGACGGTGTCGCGCAAGGGCGCGAATCCGCCCTGGGCGCACCAGCTCGCCTGATTCCAACGCACACGTTCACGAGGCCGGTCCCCATCGGGGTCCGGCCTCGTTCGTTCGCAAGGTGGCGTTCGGCGCGTCCCTACTTGCCCATGCGGCGCTCGCGCTGCGCGTAGGAACGCAGGGCGCGCAGGAAGTCGACGCGCCGGAAGTCCGGCCAGTAGACCTCGCAGAAGTAGTACTCGGAGTGCACGGACTGCCACAGCATGAAGCCCGAGAGGCGCTGTTCGCCGGAGGTGCGAATGACGAGGTCGGGGTCGGGCTGGTCCTTCGTGTACAGGTGGGCCGTGATGTCCGCGTCGGTGAAAGAGTCGGCGAGCTCGTTGAGGGTCTTGCCCTGGGCGGAGGCCTCGCGCATCATGGCGCGCACGGCCTCGGTAATCTCATGCCTGCCCCCGTAGCCGACCGCGACGTTGACGGTCATTCCCTGCACGTCGGCAGTGCGCGCGACGGAGGCACGCAGGTCCTCAGCCACCTTCTCGGGCAGCAGGGACAGGTCGCCGACCACGGCCAGCTTCCAGCGTCCCTGATCCGCCAGGAGCGACACGGCCTCGCAGATGATGCGCAGCAGCTCGCCCAGCTCGCCGGCATCGCGCGAGAGGTTGTCGGTTGAGAGGAGCCACAGCGTCACGATCGACACACCCGCGTCGTCGGACCACTGGAGGAACTCGCTGATCTTTCCGGCGCCAGCGCGGTGTCCCTGCGAGGCGGTCGCGCCCAGGGACTTCGCCCAGCGGCGGTTACCGTCCAGGATGACGCCGATGTGTGCGGGAACGGCGGCGTCAGACAGCTCGGCTTTGAGGCGACGCTCGTACATGTCGTAGAGCATGTTCCACTGGGCCATGGTGTCCCTCCTGATGCTGTCGCACCCCGCGGTGCAGCGTAGTCTTATGCCATTAAGGTTATCGCGCCCGGGGACACAGGGAAACAGAAATACTCTCGGAGTGCGAGAACACGCCTGTCACAATAAGTTACGGCGTAGTAACCTACGGACTCGTAAGAAATGTTGACAGCTCGATCGGGGGAACGAATGAACATCGCATCGCTCACGCCCAAGGAGTGGTTCTCGGGCCAGCTCGTGCAGATCAAGCCGAAGCTGCGCGGATGGCTACACCTGGGCGCTACCCCGCTGTCTCTCGCCGCATCCATCGTCCTCGTCTGCCTGGCACCCACGACGGCGACGAAGATCGGATCCGCCGTCTACCTGGCGTGCTCCCTCATCCTCTTCGGAGTCTCCGCCACCTACCATCGCTTCTACTGGGCGCCGCGCTGGGAGATCATGTGGAAGCGCCTGGACCACTCCAACATCTTCCTGCTCATCGCGGGTACGTACACGCCGATCACGATCGCTCTCCTTGAGCGATTCGACGCAACCGTCCTCCTGTCGGTCGTCTGGGGCGGGGCGCTCGTCGGCATCCTCCTCAATCTCTTTTGGCCCACCGCCCCGCGCTGGCTGACCACGCTCGTCTACGTCGCGCTCGGGTGGGTCGCGGTCTGGTATCTGCCCCAGCTGTGGGTGGGCGGCGGCCCGGTCGTCGTCTGGCTCATCGTCGCCGGAGGCGTCCTCTACACACTCGGCGCGATCGTCTACGGTACGAAGAAGCCCGACCCCTCCCCCGCCTGGTTCGGCTTCCACGAGATCTTCCACGCCTTCACCGTCGCCGCGTGGGCCTGCCACTGCGTCGCCGTCTACCTGGCAGTCTTGAATTCCTGACTCGCCACCCAGGTGCCCGACACCCGAGGCCTGGCGCAATGTTGCTACACTCGACACCATGCGCGCCGGCACCCGTGTCGGCGCTCGATTACTCACACGTCATTGGAGGAACCATGGCTGACACACAGTGGCTCACGCAGGCCCAGTACGACCTGCTCGCGAACGAGCTGAAGGAGCGCGTTGAGGTCAAGCGCGTCGAGATCGCACGCCTCATCGACGCCGCCCGCCAGGAGGGCGACCTGCGCGAGAACGGCGGCTACCACGCCGCGCGCAACGAGCAGTCCATGAACGAGACCCGCATCCAGGCCCTCCAGGAGATGCTTGAGCACGCCGAGGTCGGCGAGACCCCCGCCGACGACGGCATCGTCGAGCCCGGCATGGTCGTCACGGCCCTTGTTGCGGGCCGCGAGCAGAAGTTCCTGCTCGGTTCGCGCGACGCCGGCGGCGACCTGGGCATCCAGGTTTTCTCCGCCCAGGCTCCCCTGGGTGCCGCTGTCATCGGTCACAAGGCCGGCGACAAGCTCTCCTTTGAGGCCCCCACGGGCCGCATGATCGACGTCGAGATCATCGAGGCCGTACCCTTCGAAGGCTGAGCCGACACGCGGGCGGGCCTCTACGCGCCCGGCCCCCAATCAACACGGAGCGGGTCCTACCTCATGGTGGGACCCGCTCCTGCGTTTATACGCGTGGGATGCCTAGGCCTCGACGTGGGGCGTCGAAGGCTCGCCAGACTTCTCGTTCTCGGTGGCCGCGGGCGCTTCCGCGGAATCCCCCTTCTCAGCCTCCGCATGGACCTCGACGTGAGCGTCCAGCGACGCCACGACCTCGTCCTCACCAGCCTCCTCGCGAGCCACGTACGGGCGCGTATCGGGCTTACCCGCGTAGGATGCCGCAACCTCTTCCTCAAGGGCACCAGGGGCGCCACCCGGGCGATCCTCAGCCGTCGCCAGCTCAGGCATCGGGTCGTAGCCGTGCAGGTACATGACCGTCGCGTTGATAAAGGCCGCGATCGGCACTGAGAAGATCGCGCCCGCGATACCGGCAATCGCAGATCCCGCGGTGATGACCAGCATGACGGCCACGGGGTGCAAGGACACCGCGTTCGACATCATGAAGGGCTGCAGAATGTTGGACTCGATCTGCTGAACGACCAGGATGATCACCAGCATGATGACCGCCTTCGTCAGGCCACCATTAACGGCCGCGACCAGCACAGCGATCACGCCCGAGGTCAGAGCACCGAGGATCGGAACGAAGGCAGCAAAGAACGTGATGACACCAATCGGGATGGCCAGAGGTACGCCCAGGAAGAACGCGCCCAGGGCGATGCCGATCGCGTCGATGGCCGCCACCTGAATCTGCGTACGCACGTAAGAGCCGAATGTCGCCCATCCGCGGATCGCGCTCTCGTGGACGGGGACGCGCGCGGGGGCGGGCAGCAGGCGCACGCACCACAGCCAAATCGAGCGCCCCTCCTTCAGGAAGAAGAACAGGCAGAACAGCATCGTCAGGCCGGACGTGGCCAGCGTGCCCACCGAGGAGGTGATGTTCAGGGCGCCAGTCGCCAGCGTTTCCTTGTTCGTGTTGAGCCAGTTGACCAACTCGGCCCGCAGCTGTTCAGCCGCGGACGTCAGGACGGTCGTATCAATCTTGAGGGGGCCATTCTGCAGGAACTCGTTGTGCAGGATCGCATCGAGCAGGGCGCGGAAACCATCCGCGGCCTGCGTCGCCAACTGCGGGACCTGCTGAATGAGTTCGGCGGCCGCCTGGCTCAGCGCGCCGGCGACGGCCGCGAAGAAGACGAGTAGGCCGACGGTCGCAGCCAGCGACGCTGGGAGGTGCAGACGGCGCCGCATCCAGGACACGAGGGGTTCCAGAAGCACGGCCACCGTCAGCGCAATCGCCACCGGCATGATGACGATCGTCAGGCGCGCGATACCCCACAGGACGGCCATCACCAGGCCGGCAACGACCAGGGTGCGCCACGAGAACGCGGCGGCCACGCGCAGGGTCCGCGGGACGGCGAGGGTCACGTCGCGTTCATCCTCGTGTTCCTCACGCACGGACACCATGACGGGGGCGGGCGCGGGTCCGTCAGCGTGCTTTGTGGGCAGCGCGGCGGAAAGCCTGCCCATGAGGTCGGATAGTTTCCAGCGCGGCTGTTCCTGAGTTGCGGCCACGGTCCCTCCTTTTCGTTCACCCACAAGCGTACCCGCCCGCAGCCTCGTTTCCGTCCGCGCAGCGCGCCATGTACGCGGTTAGTGGCGCATACTGTCTTGCATGAACAACATCTTCACGCTCGCACGCACTGATGTAGCGCCCACGACGCACGCGGTCCTCGGCTCGAATATGAGGGCCGAGGCCGGGGCAGGCCAGGAGGTCATCTACCTGGCAGCGGGGTGCTTCTGGGGCGTCGAGAAGGCCCTGTGGAACGCGCCCGGAGTCGTCACCACCGCGACGGGGTACATGGGCGGGCATACCCCCGATCCCACCTATGAGCAGGTCTGCTCTCATACGACGGGCCACGCGGAAACCGTGCGCGTTCTCTTCGACACGTCACTGACGAGCGCGGCCGACCTGATTCGTCTCTTCTTTGAGATCCACGACCCCACGCAGGTCGGCGGCCAGGGCAACGACATCGGCGACCAGTACCGCTCGCAGATCTGGACGACGACGCCGGAGCAGCTGCGCGACGCGACCGCCCTGCGCGAGGCCTACCAGGACGTTCTGTCCGCACGCGGCTTCGGGCCCATCCAGACCGTTATCTCCACCGCACCCGACGCCGATTCCAACGCGCGATTCTGGTACGCCGAGGACTATCACCAGCAGTACCTGTTCAAGAATCCGGGCGGCTACGAATGCCATGCGCGCACGGGCGTCGCCTGCCCGGCTCTGCCCAGCGAGTAATGGGCATATCGGACCTCGAACATAACGGGGGCGGGTCGGCACACAAGCCGACCCGCCCCCGTCAACGATGAGATCAGTTCACACCGAGGATGTCGGTGACGAACACGAGGGTCGCGCCGCCGGGGATACCCGCCTGCGGGACACCGCGATCACCGTAGCCGAGATCAGCGGGGATGGACAGCAGGACGCGGTCGCCCACGCGCTTACCCACGAGGCCCTCGTCCCACCCGGGGATGACCATGCCGACGCCAATCTGGAAGGACAGGGCGCCGCCGCGGTCGAAGGAGTTGTCGAAGTCATTCTTCGAGCCGAAGACCGCACCGTAGTAGTGGCAGGTGATCGTGTCGCCGGCCTCGACGACCTGACCGTCGCCAGCGTGCAGGACCTCGACGACGAGCTCATCGGACGGAGTGCCGTCGAAGGCGAGGACGGGCTTACGACCGAATTCGCCGGTCACGCAGATGTTTTCCATGGTGTCTTTCCTTGAGGTGTATCGGTGGGGCGGCGCATCAGTTGCGGCGCATGAGGTAGGACAGGATCCTCAGGATCTCGAGGTAGATCCAGATGACGTCGGTCATGATCGCGAAGGTGCACAGCCACGCGTACTTCACGGGCACGTTGCTCGCGGCGCCCACCTTCACCGCGTCAAAGTCACGGACGAGGCACAGCACGCCGATGAAGACGGCGAGAACGGCGATGATGACGCCGAGCGGAATACCGAAGACGGTGGTGCTGTTGACGGCCCGCATGTCCACCATGCCGGTGACCGACAGCGCAAAGGTGACGAGGTAGTAGAAGAAGAAGGCAACGGAACCGATCCCCGCGACGCGGGTCAGCGTCGACGAGTTACGCACGAAGCCCAGCATGAAGGCAGCCAAGGTCGTGCCGATGACGACGAGGGTCGCCAGAACCGCGCTGATCACGATACCCGGGAAGAAGGCCTCAAAGGTGTAGGAGATCACGCCGAGGCTGAAGCCCTCAATGAGGGAGTAGGTGACGATGGCACCCGGGCGAATCTTCTTCGAGAACTGGATGAAGAGCGCCAGGCCCGCCGTCACGGCGCACGAGGCGAAGAACAGCACCAACGCGAGACCCATCGCAACGATGCCCGTCATCCACCCGGCCGTCGCACCCACAAGAAGCAGGCCGAAGCACATGATGGACTTGACCACGACGTCGTCGAAGGTCATCGTGCCGCGGTCCACGGCGTCGGCGGCGGGAGCGTTCATCATTGCCTCGTAGGAGGCCATGGAGTCGGCGTAGGCACCCTGCTGCCCCTGGGGGACGCCGTACACGGGCGCTCCCTGGGGCACCGGATAGGTATTCTGCGCGGCGTTGCCGGCTCCGCCCTGCGCGTAGGGGTTCGTCGAACCGCCGTAGGGATTGGGCGCCTGCTGCGAGGCGGGCTGGTACCCCGGCATCGCCGGGTATCCGGCGGGAGTCGCCTGCTGGGTCGACCAGTCTTTCACGATCGAATTCATCACCGGGTTGGCCATATTTCCTCCTTGGTCAGTGATGTACTGCCACTAGTGTCGCACGTGGCACCCACACGTGGGAAACGTTCCATTATGCGCGCAGCGCAACCCGGAGTCCACGCGAGGTCAGGTACGCGCGCACCGAGCCCCGGCCTCGTCGATGAGGCCTGCCGTCAGTACCCCCGGTGGGACTCGAACCCACAACACACCGATTTTAAGTCGGTTGCCTCTGCCAATTGGGCCACGGGGGCGCGCCGGGGCGCAGGTCCAGCCTACGGGAGGCTGGCGCTCACCTCAAGCTGCCTCAGATCATCGCCTGAGCGATACCGTCGAGGATGTCATGCTCGGAGGTAACGACCTGCTCGATCGGGTGCCCGGCCGCCTCGGCGCGGTCGAGCACGCGCGTCACGATACGACTCCAGATGAGCGCGCCGGCGGCGATGACGTCCTCGCGGCCCTCAGGCATGAAGCCCAGGGAGGCCTTCACGGACGTCGGCTGATCGACCATGAAACGCACCGCCTCCTCGAACTGCGCGGCGCTCAAGCGGGCACCGTGGATGCGCTCGGGCTGGTAGGAGGTCAGGCCAAGCGCCTGAGCGGTCAGCGTCGTGACCGTGCCCGCGACGCCCACGAGGGCGCGCACACGCGCCAGGTCCACGGACTTTTCGGCGCGATCGAGCTGCTCGTCGATCCACGCAATCGCTCGCTCCTGATCCGCCGCCGGCACGCCGCCCGCGGGGTCCACGTCGGCGAGGAACTTCTCGGTGACGCGCACAGCACCCATATCGATCGAGATCGCCTGCTCGACACGTGTCGCGCCCAGCACAAGCTCAGTCGAGCCACCGCCGATGTCGACGACCAGCATCGGGGCGGCGACGGACTCACCGAGCCCACTCACCGCGCCGTTGAAGGACAGGGAGGCTTCCTCCGTGCCGACGACCACCTCGGGCTCCACGCCGATGACAGCCTTGATCTGGCGCACGAAATCCGCGCTGTTGGAGGCGTCTCGAGTCGCCGACGTCGCCACGAAGCGGGTCTTCGTCGCGCCCAGGGCCTCGATCATGCGCTGATACTCGACGGTGGCCTCCACCGTGCGCTCAATCGCCGCAGGATCCAGGTAGCCGCGCGCGTCCACGCCCTGCCCCAGGCGCACGATGCGCATCTGTCGGGTCAGGTCGGCAAGGCGCGGGCGACCGCTTTCATCAATATGCCCGTCGGCGACGAGCAGTCGGATCGAATTGGTTCCACAGTCAATGGCAGCTACGCGGGTCATCGCTTCGTTTCTGGTCGTGTGAGTCCCGGACGAGGCCGGGGCGAACGTTGGTGGGGCCGCTCAGCAGGAGCAGCGCTCGGTGGAGAACAGGCCGCGCTCGGCGAGCATCGCGAGCGCACGATCACCGATGGGGTTGACGCCGGGGCCCGCGGCCAGGGAGTGCCCGACCAGAGCGTGCAGGCACTTGACGCGCGTGGGCATACCGCCCGCACTGACACCAGAGATTTCGGGGACGTCGCCCAGGGACAGGCGCGCCTGAATGTACGCCTCGTGGGCGCGCGCGTAGGCGGCGCGCAGCTCCTCGTCCTGCGCCAGCTCCTCGTTGAAGGCCTCCATGACGTGCTCGGCCTCAAGAGTCGAGGCACCCTTCACGGCAGCCGGGTGCGTCAGGTAGTACGTCGTGGGGAACGGCGTCCCGTCGGGCAGGCGCGGCGCTGTGGCCACGACGGTGGGCCGACCGCACACGCATCGCGCGGCGATACCGACGACTCCACGGGGGACGCGGCCCAGCTGGCAGCGCAGGACCTCCAGGTCCTCTTCGGTGGCGTCGGTGACGTTAACGAGGCTCATTCTCCGCTTTCTTGGCCGGTGGTCATCGCCTGTCCCGACTGGCTGGTGTCAGCCGACGGGATGGGCGTCGTCGTAGGCGGCTGGTCCGCCTTCCCCACTAGGATAGCGAGCTGCTGCACCCAGGGGCGCGCCGGTCCAGTCGAGGCCGCAGCGGCAGCCAAGGCGGAATCCTGGTATTGCGGCCCCGGATCCACCACCGTGTATTGAGTCTCACCGGGGCGAACGTATCCGAGGCGTTCGCGCGCCTGCGTCGAAATGTAGTCGGGGTCATTCCACAGATCCAGCTGTCGCTGCATGTCGGCGTTCTTCTGCTGCTGCTGGGCCACCTGAGCCTTGATCTGCGCGAGCTCACGCTCCTGCTGCCACCACTGGTACAGGCTCGGCACGAGCATGACGGACAGGATCGCCGCGACCGTGAGGACAACGATGAGACGCGTCGACACGTCGAGGCCGCCGATCGACAGGACGGAGCGCCCCTCCCCCGCCGATCGCCTCGCCGCCTGCTTGTCCTCACGCCGTTCAGAGCGGAAGAAACGGCGACCGGCCCCCTCCCGCTTCTCCGCCTTGGGAGCCTTCTCACGCTTCCTCGCCGAGGCCTCGGCCCCCTTCGAGGACTTCGCAGCCTTCGCGGCAGCCCTGCGCTGACGCGACTTTTCCGCGTTAATCTCACGCGTCGTACGCGCCGCCTCCGACGAGGAGGAGCGGCGACGCGAGGAGGGGCGGGAGGAAGGACGACGACTAGCCATTCTTCTATCGTGCCCTACATCGACACATTTGGCTGATCCCCACGCCGAAAAAACTCCGCGCGGACCCTTGCGGGCCCGCGCGGAGCTATGCGGCTAGTTGCCTAGACTCACTTGAAGCGAGGGAAGGCGGAGCGGCCGGCGTACACGGCGGCCTCGCCCAGCTGCTCCTCGATGCGCAGCAGCTGGTTGTACTTGGCGACGCGCTCGGAACGAGCGGGAGCACCGGTCTTGATCTGGCCGGAGTTGGTGGCGACGGCCAGGTCGGCGATGGTGGTGTCCTCGGTCTCGCCGGAGCGGTGCGAGGTCATCGTACGGTAGCCGTTGCGGTGCGCTTCCTCGACGGCGTCGAGGGTCTCGGTCAGCGAACCAATCTGGTTCACCTTCACGAGCAGCGCGTTCGCAGCACCCAGCTCAATGCCCTTCTTCAGGCGGGCGGGGTTGGTGACGAACAGGTCGTCGCCGACCAGCTGGACGCGGCCACCGATCTCGGCGGTCAGGGCCTTCCAAGCATCCCACTCGTCCTCATCCAGCGGATCCTCAATGAAGACCAGCGGGTAGTTCGAGATGAGCTTCTCGTAGTACTCCACCATGTACTCGGTCGAGCGGCCTTCGCCCTCGAACTGGTACAGGCCGTCCTTGAAGAACTCGGAAGAGGCAACGTCCAGGGCCAGCGCGACGTCCTCGCCCGGCTTGAAGCCGGCCTTCTCGATCGCGGAGACGATCAGGTCCAGGGCCTCAGCGTTGGAGTCCAGGTTGGGGGCGAAGCCGCCCTCGTCGCCCAGACCGGTGGACAGGCCGCGATCCTTCACGACGCCCTTGAGCGTGTGGTAGACCTCGGCGCCCCAGCGCAGAGCCTCACGGAAGGAGGGAGCGCCGAGGGGAGCGATCATGAACTCCTGAATGTCAACGTTGGAGTCCGCGTGGGAGCCACCGTTGAGGATGTTCATCATGGGGACGGGCAGGACGTGAGCGTTGGGGCCGCCCAGGTACTTGTACAGGGGCAGGTCCGCGTACTTCGCAGCGGCCTTGGCGACGGCGAGGGAGACGCCGAGGATGGCGTTCGCGCCGAGCTTGCCCTTGTTGGGGGTGCCGTCCAGGTCGATCATGGCCTGGTCGATGTAGCGCTGATCGTCAGCTTCCTCGCCGATGAGCTCAGGAGCGATCTGCTCGACGACAGCGTCGACGGCGTCCTGGACGCCCTTGCCGAGGTAGCGGCCCTTGTCGCCATCGCGACGCTCGACGGCCTCGAACGCGCCGGTGGACGCGCCGGAGGGAACGGACGCGCGCGCAGCGGTGCCGTCCTCGAGGACGACCTCAACCTCAACGGTGGGGTTACCGCGCGAGTCGAGGATCTCGCGTGCACCAATGCCTTCAATAACTGCCATGTCATTCTCCAATCGATGTTGTTGCGTGGAAGCGGTCAGTACAACGGTAATACGGACCGCCATATGTGGTCACCCCCGGCGAGGGGGACGTTGTGTTGTGCGGGGCTTTGCGCCCCACTTTTTCGCACCGACAAGCGACATTAGTCCCTGTCGAGAGCACTGTGAGCGAATACTCACACGTCCGTCAGTTGGCGCTGCCGCCACCCATCAGCGCAGCCATGGGATCCTGCTGGCCGCCGGAGACGGCGTCACCAAACAGAGGTGTCGCAGCAGCCTGACCGCCACCCAGGGACGGCTGAGCGAAGCGCGGGTTGATGCGCGCGTCGGACGTTGCGCGAGCCTGCGCGAAGACCTCATTCATGGTCGACACCGCAGCCGGATTCGCGTTTGCGAAATCGCTGAGCTTCTGGCCCAGAAGCATGGAGCGAAGGATCTCGCGCGTCGCTCGGCCGAGCTCGGGACTCTGCCCGCCCGCCTTCTGCGCTATCTGAGCGATGGTGGAGTCGATCTCCTCATCGGTCACGGCGACTCCCACGGCGGCCCCCACGGCCGCAAGCTGCGGAGCGTTGACGAGGGCGGCGCGCGCCTGCTGTTCTCCGACCCCGCTCTGCCCAGCCGTCACTACATCGAACTGGGCAACGGCCTCGTTGATTTCCTCGATGCTGTAGTTGCCATTGCTGGTGCTGACGGCAGCGCCGGGATGGGCGGAGCATGCCCCCATTCCCAGTCCTGCGGCCACGATCAGGGCGGCGGTGGCGAGCTGGCGTGTGTAGCGCACGAGCGTTCCTTCCTCAGATGTGTTGCGACGCAATAGGACCAGTGTATTCCACCACAGGCACTACTCGCCAAAAGGCACAAGAATCTTGGTCACCAGAGTCTCCACCCACTCCAGGAGTGGGCCGTCGGTGAGCGGTGACCCGCCGACACGCGACGTGAGCGGCAGCGGCACGAGGACCTGGCGGACGGCGGCCTTGATGACCGTTCCGGGGTGCAGGCGCTTGAGTCGCATGACCTGGGAGTCGCGCAGCTCGACCGGGGAGACGCGCAGGTACTTGCCCTGCGTGACGACCTCGGTGATGCCTGCCCGGCGCACGATCTCACGCAGGCGTGCGACGGCGAAGAGCAGGTCGACCTGGGGCGGGATGGGGCCGTAGCGGTCGACGAGCTCCTCGCGCACGTCCGCTTCCTGTTCGGGTGTGGCAATAGCCGCAATCTTCGCGTAGATCTCGAGGCGCAGGCGTTCGCCGCGCACGTAGCCGTCGGGGATGTGCGCGTCGACCTGCAGGTCCATGCGCACGTCCGTCTTTTCGGTCGGGGCGTCGCCTCGGTAGGCGGCGACCGCGTCGGAGACCATGCGCACGTACAGGTCGAATCCGACGCCTTCGACGTGGCCGGACTGCGCGCCTCCTAGGAGGTTGCCCGCACCTCGGATCTCAAGGTCGCGCTGGGCGACCGCCAGGCCCGCGCCCAGCTCGCTGTTCGCGGCGATCGTCTTGAGGCGCTCGTGCGCGGTCTCGGTCAGGGCCTTGTCGCCCGGGTAGAAGAAGTACGCGTAGGCGCGTTCGCGGCCTCGCCCCACGCGCCCGCGCAGCTGGTGGAGCTGGGACAGACCGAAGGTGTCGGCACGATCAACGATGAGCGTGTTCGCGTTGGAGATGTCCAGGCCGGTCTCGACGATGGTCGTGCACACGAGGACATCAAACTCGTGGTTCCAGAAGTCCTGGATGACGGCCTCGAGCTGGTGCTCGTTCATCTTGCCGTGAGCGGTGCGCACGCGCGCCTCGGGGACCAGCTCGGCGATGTGGGCCGCGACCGAGGAGATCGAGTCAACCCGGTTGTGCACGTAGAAGACCTGACCATCGCGCAGGAGCTCGCGGCGGATCGCGGCGCTGACCTGCGCATCCGTGTAGGCGCCGACAAAGGTCAGGACCGGCTGTCGCTCCTCGGGCGGAGTCTGGAGGATCGACATCTCGCGGATGCCGGAGATCGCCATCTCGAGGGTACGCGGGATCGGTGTGGCGGACATCGACAGGACGTCCACGTCGGTGCGCAGGGCCTTGAGGGTCTCCTTGTGTTCGACGCCGAAGCGCTGCTCCTCGTCGATGATGACCAGGCCGAGCTTCTTGAAGGAGACGGTGCCGGTCAGCAGCGAGTGTGTGCCGATCACCAGGTCGACTTCGCCCGAGGCCAGGCCCGCCTTGACTTCCTCGGTTTCCTTCGGGGTCGAGAAGCGCGACAGGGTACCAATGCGCACGGGGAAACCGGCGTAGCGCTCGGCGAAGGTCTCGGCGTGCTGGGTGACCAGCAGGGTCGTGGGCACGAGGACCGCAACCTGGTAGCCGTCCTGGATGGCCTTGAACGCCGCGCGTACGGCGATTTCGGTCTTTCCGTAGCCGACGTCGCCGGTGAGGAGGCGGTCCATGGGCACGGGCTTTTCCATGTCGGCCTTGACCTCGTCGATGGTGACGAGCTGGTCGGGAGTCTCGACGTAGGGGAAGGCATCCTCAAGTTCGCGCTGCCAGGGCGTGTCGGGCCCGAAGGCGTGCCCCTTGGTCTGCTGACGCACCGCGTACAGGCGGATGAGTTCCTTGGCGACCTCGTTGACGGCCTTCTTCGCGCGTGCCTTCGTCTTCGCCCAGTCGGCGCCGCCCATCTTCGTCAGGGTCGGCTCGTCGGATCCGGTGTACTTCGAGATCTGGTCGAGCGCGTCGGTGGGCACGAAGAGCCGGTCGGCGGGCTGTCCGCGCTTGGAGGGCGCGTATTCGATGACCAGGTAGTCGCGCGTCGATGCGGCGTCTCCTCGCCCGATCGTGCGCGAGACCAGCTCAATGAAGCGTCCGATGCCGTGCTGGTCGTGGACGATGTAGTCCCCGGGATGCAGGGTGAGCGGGTCCACGCCCTTGCGCCTGCGCGAAGGCATGCGCCGCATGTCGCGCGTGGACGCTCCCGCGCGCCCGGTGAGGTCGCCTTCGGTGAGGATCGCGATCTTCAGGTGCGGCGCGACGAATCCGACGCCGGCCTGCGCCGTCGTAATGGTCACGAGGCCGGGGTCGGGGCGCGCTTCCACGTTGTCCGCGAGCGCGGCCGGGCACGAGGCGTCGGTGAGGATGGAGCGGATGCGGCGTCCCGGGCCGGGGCCTTCGGTGGTGACGACGATGCGCCAGCCGCCTCGGGCCAGGTCGGTGAGATCAGCGGCGGCGCGGGCGAAGTCCCCGCGGTAGGGGTGCACGTCGCGGGCACCCACGCGCATGAGGGTGGGCGAGACGACCACGGGCGCGGGGCCGTCCGCAGAGGGTGAACCAGCCTCGGCCTCGTCGATCGCGGAGGCGAGGTCGGCGGGCGGCAGATCGGTAAGCTCCCACCAGGGGCGCGTGCCGCTCCCCCACAGCTCGCTCAGGTCGAGGAACGAGGCCTTGGAGGCCTCGAGCGGAGTGTCAGCTCCCCCGGCGGCGGCGCTCCACGCGGCGGCGAGGAACTCCTCGGTTGTGGCGACCAGGTCGGCGGCGCGGGCGCGAATGCGTTCGGGGTCGGAGGCGAGGATCGGCGAACCGGCGGGCAGCAGGTCGAGCAGGGATTCCATGCCGCTGACCAGAATCGGGGCGAGGGATTCGATGCCGGGGGCTGCGATTCCCTCGGCAGCGAGGGTCAGCATCTCAGCGGCACCGGGCAGGCGGTCGGCGGCCTCGCGGGCGCGGGCGCGCACAGCCTGGGTGAGGAGGAGCTCACGGCAGGGCACAGCCCACAGACCGTCGGCGGCCTCGCCGAGGGTCCGCTGGTCAGAGACGGAGAAGGCGCGGATGTCGTCGACTTCGTCGCCCCACAGCTCGACGCGCAGCGGGTGGGCCTCCTGGGGCGGGAAGACGTCGAGAATGCCGCCGCGCACGCTCATCTGGCCGCGTCCTTCGACCATGTCGACGCGCTCGTAGCCGAGCTCGGCCAGTCGGTTCGTCACGTCGGTGAGGTCGAGGATGTCGCCGGTGCGCACGCGCACGGGTTCGAGGTCTGCCAGGCCTGAGATGATCGGCTGAAGGAAGGCGCGGATCGGCACGACGAGGACGGACAGCGGGCCCGCGCTCTCATCGCCCTGGATGGGGTGGGAGAGGCGGCGCAGGACGGCGATTCGTCGAGCCATCGTGTCGACCTGGGGCGACAGACGCTCGTGGGGCAGGGTCTCCCACGCGGGAAGCATGGCCACGCCCGGGATCCACGAGGCCAGGGCGTTGGTCAGCGACTCCGCGTCGCGCCCGGTGGCTGTGAGGACGACGAGCGGCGTGGCCGCGCGCGAGGCGACGGCTGCGAGGAGGGGCGGCCTGATGCCGACCGGTGCGACGATCGTGCCCGAGCGGCCCGTTTCGATGGAGTCGGTGGCCGTCTCGATCGCGGGATCGGTGGAGATGTCCGGGAGGAGTCCGGTGAGTAGCACGCGCTGCCTTTCGCGGTGAGAGTGCGCGGCGGTGCCCAGCGTGGGGCACCACCTTGTTCAGGACCCGGTGTGCAGGGCCATCTGGGTGGGGGCGAATCCCTTGGTGACGATGTCTTCAACGACGTCAGCGGCCTGCTCGAAGGTCACGTCCCAGTCGGGGCGTTCCTTGGAGGGGAGCGTGCCCAGCACATAGTCGGCGGGGTCCATGCGCCCCGGCGGGCGCCCCACGCCGATGCGCAGGCGGGCGTATTCGCGCGTTCCCAAGTGTTGTGTGAGGGACTTCAGGCCGTTGTGGCCGCCCTCTCCCCCGCCGACCTTGAGACGCAGCGTGTGCGCGGGCAGGTCCATGTCATCGTGGATGACGAGGATACGCGAGGGCTCGATCTTGTGGAAGGAGGCAAGCGCGCTGATCGGCCCGCCGGAGGTGTTCATGTAGCTGTCGGAGCGGGCGAGGACCACGCGGGGACCGGGCACTCCGCCGGGGCCAATCCCGAGGCGCACGTCGGCGGTGTGCGTGCGCGAACGGTGCGACGTCAGGGTCGCACCACCGCGCGAGGCGAGCACGTCGAGGGTCAAGTACCCGACGTTGTGTCGGGTGGAGGCATACTGCGCGCCGGGGTTACCTAACCCGACGACGAGCCACGGTCCGTCAGTCGTCATACTCCGATTGTGCCACCCGCGCCGAGAGCATGTCCCACTGGGGAGCGTCCTCGACAACGGGGGCTGGCTCACGTCGGGACTCGGCCCACGCGTCGGCGAAGAGCTGCGCCCACTTGGCGTAGGCCGCCGAGTTGGGGTGGAAGAAGTCCGCCGCGTGGTAGGCGAAGGTGTAGGTCGGCAGCGAGTATTCCTGGGTGAGAGAACGCAGGTCGACCAGGTGGGCGGCGCTGTCGGCGACCGCGGCACCGATGCGGTCGGACATGTCCTGCGCACGGCTTTCCTGCGGCATGATGCCGAAAGACGGGATGGTGGAAACCAAGGCGTCAGCAGGCAGGGAGGCGAGAACGCGGCGCAGGCGCTCCTCGAACTGTCCGGGTGCCATGTCCTCGGCCATCACGTCGTTGCCGCCGATGGTCAGCGTGACCAGGTCGGGGCTGTAGGGCCCATCCAGGAGGCCCAGGCCGCGCATCTGCGGGATCTGGGTGAGTTCGACAGATTCGATGGTCGCGCCCGACAGGGAGAGGTTGAGCAGCAGAACCTCGCGGTCCAGCTGGGTCTTGATCGCGGAGGCGACGCGCGCCGGGTAGGACTCGGTGATGCGCGAGGCGCCCATTCCCTGCACGGACGAGTCGCCGAGGGAGACGACCAGGTAGGGACGCTCGCCCTCGGGGTGCTCATCACACTCGCGGAGGCGGTCGAGGGTCGCGAGGTTGTGGTCTTCCCAGGCCTTGCGGTAGTCACCGCGCTGGGAATCCAGCCGCAGCAGGCGTCCGATCGCCAGGCCGCCACCGAAGAGGCTCGCGCCGCCGGCTGCCGCGCCCGCTACCTGCCATGCTCGTTTGCTGATCCCCATCGAAGTGTCCTTCCCTCGTTTGTGCTGCCTCTCAGTGTAACGAGGCCGGGGCCGGTGCTTCAAATGCTGAAGCACCGGCCCCTCGGTTTGTCACAGATCGCTCAGCCGAGGCGTCCGGCGGGCGCTCCCGGGAGGGATCGGATGAAGTGCGGAGGCTCCCATCCCCGCTCGGCGTAGGCGGCAGCGACGGCTCGCGCCACCGCCTCCACAGCGTGTGCGTCGAGGAGCGCGATCGCACTGCCGCCGAAGCCACCACCCGTCATGCGCGCGCCGTGAGCGCCCGCGGCGCGAGCGGCCTCCACGGCCACGTCCAGCTCCTCACAGGACACCTCGTAGTCGTCACGCAGCGAGTCGTGAGAATCATTGAGGAGCGCGCCCGCGACCGCCAGGCGCGTCCCCTCCAGCGGTCCCTCGTCGAGAAGCTCGATGAATGCGCGCGTACGCGCGATCTCAGAGACGACGTGGCGTGTACGCGCAGCCAAGCGCTCATCACCCAGGGCAGCCGAGGCCTCGTCCAGGTCGATCACGTCCACGAGCTGGTCCACCCCCAGGATGCGCGCAGACTCCTCACAGTCCGCGCGGCGCGAGCCGTACTGGCCGTCCGCCAGCGAATGCTTGGCCCGCGTGTCGATGACGAGGAGCTCGAGGCCGACCGCACCCAGATCAAAGGGAACCTGGCGCGTCGACATGTCGCGACAGTCGAGGGCCAGCGCGTGGCCTTCGCGGCAGCGCAGGGAGGCCGTTTGGTCCAGGCCACCGGTATTCGCGCCCGCCACCTGGTTTTCCGCAGCGCGCGCGGCGTCCACGAGGACTTTGCGCCCCTCGTCGTTGGGGTTCTCGACCGTGCCGGCGAGCCCCAGGGAGCACACCTCGTCAAGGGCAACCGCGGTCGCACACTCGAGCGCGGCGCTCGACGAGAGGCCACCACCCAGCGGCACGCACGACCACAGGGCCGCATCAAAACCGGGCAACGGGCCATATCCGGCCTGTTCAAGCGCCCACGCGACACCCGCGAGGTAGGCGGCCCAATGATTCGTCACCTCGCCAGGGGTCCCCTTCGGGCCGATCACATCGAGATCGAGCACGTCAATCGCCTCGCGCGTCTGCGGCGAAATCAGGCGAATTGTCCGATCCGCGCGCGGCGCCAGGGCCACGTAGGCACGGTGCGGGAGCGCAATCGGCAGGCACGGCCCGCCGTTGTAATCCACGTGCTCACCGATGATATTGACGCGCCCGGGCGCGCTCCACACGCCCTGAGGCTCATATCCAAACGCGTCACGGAACAGATTTGCGGCCTGGGCTGCGCCTTCTTCGGGAATAGCGGCGTCGGCCCACACGAGATCACTCACAAGATCCTCCTTGGTCTCACTCCCTCAAGGCTACGTGAACGCCCTCACACCATTCAAGCGCTGCAGCCTCATCGCGCTCTCCCCACCACCCCGGTACAGTGGAGCCACAACAACCGCGACACAGGCAGGCCCCATGTTCCTCCCCCAACGACTCCCCGGCCAGGACTGGCTTGGCGTCGTCGTCGCAATCCCGGAACCCTGGGTCACCCAGCTCACTGACCTGCGTCTACGCCTCGGCGATCTGGCCGGCTCGCGCATCCCCGCGCACATCACTCTCATGCCCCCCACGCCCGTCGCGCGCGATGCTCGGGCCGAGGTCATCGACCACCTACGTTCCATCGCCTCACGGCATTCCCCCTTCCGCGTCACCCTGTCCGGCACGGATTCTTTCCGCCCAGTCTCGAACGTCGCATTCATGACGCTGGCAGAAGGAGCGTCAGACTGCACGGACCTCGCCGAGGAGATCCGCTCCGGCCCGCTCGATCACGAAACGCGCTTTCCCTACCACCCGCACGTCACACTAGCACAGGACGTCGACGACATCGCCCTGGACCTTGCTCTCGACATCGGCGCAACCATCGAAGCCTCGTGGATCGTCCCCGGCTTCCGCCTGGATCGCATCGACCCTTCCGGGATCTATTCCTCGATGGCACTCTTCGACTTCGACGCCTCCGGCCACTGATTCCCTGCCAGGCTATCGCCCGCCCTTTTCACCGCCCACTTTCCGTGCACTGCCCGCCCATTTCACTGCCCACTTTCCGCACGACGCCCACCAATTTCGCATGCAATTCCCCCATGACTATTTCAATTTATGAATTTACATCATTGGAATTGCAACGTTTTCAGACTTTGTTGAACATTCACTCAATTGAATTGCATGCGAAATTTTGGGAGCAAGTGACGGTGGCGACTACGGGTGCGCCACAGATGAGGAGCACACCGCATACGCGAAAGGCCGCGGCCGCCCGCGAGACTTGGCGACCTCACTCCGTTCGGCGCCGCGCCTCGAAGCCCGCCCGTGCCCTCCGGTCCCTCCGGCGCCCTCCACACCGGCGCTCTCCTTACTGCGAGTATCCAGCCCAAGCCACACCACAATCTGCAAGCACCGCCAGGACCCACAGCCCCATCTTCGGGGCATTATCCGGATAGGTTGCGCGCACGCGGATAGGTTATGCACATCCGGATAGGTTATTAAGCTATCCGGATGTTCGTTACCTATCCGGATGATCGTTACCTATCCGGATGTGCATTGCCCCCGGGACCGCCCCACCAATTCCGCATGCAATTCCCTCACGACTATTTCAAACCATGAATTTATATCCTTGGAATTGCAACGTTTTCATACTTTGTTGAACCTTCACACAATTGAATTGCATGCGAAATTTTGGGAAACGGTGCCACAGGCCACAGACCAGGCCACAGACCGCAGGTCACAGGCTACAGACCAGGCCACAGACCGCAGGTCACAGGCTACAGACCAGGCCACAGACCGCAGGTCACAGGCCACAGACCAGGTCGCCCGCAGACACGAAAGGCCGCGGCCCGGGAACCCGATAGTCCCAGGCCAGCCACGGCCTCGTCGATAAAACGTCAGATCTCGTAGGTCACCGAGACCGGCGCGTGATCCGAGAAGCGCTCCGCGTACTCGTCGGCACGGCCGATCTCGAAGGAGCGCGCACGCTCCCCCAGGGCCGGCGTCGCGTACTGGTAATCGATGCGCCAGCCCGCGTTGTTCACGAAGGCCTGGCCGCGCCACGACCACCACGAGTAGGGACCCTGCACGTCTCCAGCCAGATCACGAACGGTGTCACGCCACCCCTCGTCCACCCACTGGTTCAGGAAGGCGATCTCCTCGTCGAGGACGCCAGCTCGCTTGTTGTGGTTCGGCTTCCAGTTCTTGATGTCCGCCTCGCAGCGCACGACGTTAAAGTCACCGCACACGAGCGAGGAGATTCCCCCGGCTACCTCCTCGGCGAGCAGCTCGGCCATGCGCGCGCCAATGCGCGGCAGGTGCGCCATCTTCGCCTCCTGCTTGGGGGTGTCCTTCTCGCCCGAGTGGAAGTAGGCCGAGACGACCCGCACGGGGGTATCCCCACCCTCGGGGCGCACGATGGCCTCGAGCCAGCGACCGGAATCCACGTCCGTCTCCAAGTCGTCGAGGACCACGCGAGGCTCACCCTCCAGGCTCGCGCGCCCGCGTCGCACAGCCACGCCCACGCCCGCACGCCCCTTGATGCGGCACGGAACCCACACGCTCTCCCAGGCATCGCCCATGATCTCGCGGGAGATCTCCTCCGGTGCGCGCACCTCCTGCATGAGCAGTACGTCCGTGTCGCTCCCCTCGAGCAAGTCGAGGAAGCCGCGCTTGTGGGCGGCACGGATGCCGTTGAGGTTCACGGTCGTCACCGTCAGGGTCATCGTTTTCTCCTTACGCGAGTTTTTCTCCAGTCTAGAGGAACGAGGAGGCGCGGCGAGGAATGGATATCCTCACCGCGCCTCCGTTACGTTCGCGCGCGCGCCTCGTTTGCCGAGGCCGTGCACCGCGAGTCAGTTCGCGCTGATTCCCGCCTGACGTTCGGCCGCCTCGACGACGTTCGTCACGAGGAGCGCCCGGGTCATCGGCCCAACGCCGCCGGGATTGGGGCTGAGCCAGCTGGCCACCTCATCCACGCCGTCCGCAACGTCGCCCATCAGACGAGCCTTGCCGTTCTCGCCCTGCACGCGGCTCACGCCAACGTCGAGGACGATGGCGCCAGGGGCCACCATGTCGCGAGTGATGATCCCAGCGGATCCCGCCGCCGCCACGATGACGTCCGCGCGACGCACGTGATCAGCCAGGTTGGTCGTGCCCGTGTGGCACACATCGACGGTCGCGTTCACTTCCTTGCGCATGAGCAGCAGGCCGATCGAACGCCCCACGGTCACGCCGCGGCCGACGACACACACGTTCTTACCGGCCAGGTCGATCCCATGGCGTTCCATGAGCTCGATGACCGCGCGCGGCGTGCACGGAAGCGGCGAATCGATGGGACCCGACCCCCGCAGGACGAGCCGCCCGAGGTTCATCGGGTGCAGCCCATCGGCGTCCTTCGCCGGGTCGATGCACTCCAGAACGGCGTTCGTATCGATCCCGCGAGGCAGCGGCAGCTGCACGATGTAGCCGGTGCACGCGGGGTCCGCGTTGAGCTGATCAATCGCGGCCTCCACCTGCTCCTGCGTGGCATCTGCGGGCAGGTCGACGCGGATCGACTCAGCGCCGATTTCCGCGCAGTCACGGTGCTTGCCGGCGACGTAAGCGACGGACCCGGGGTCCTCGCCCACGAGGATCGTGCCGAGGCCCGGGACGACCCCGGCCTCGCGCAGACGATCGACGCGTTCCTTCAGCTCCGCCTTGATGGCAGCAGCTGTCGCCTTTCCATCCAGGACCCCTGCGGGGCCTTCCCAGGGAGCCCTCACGATCAGAGACCTGCGTAGAGCGGGTGCTTGTCCGTCAGCTTCTTGACGCGGGCGCGCAGGGCATCCACCTCAACGTTGCCGCCGGACGCGCCCTGAGCCAGGGTCGTGCCGATGATGTCCGCGACCTCCGCGAAGTCCTCGGCGTCGAAGCCGCGCGTCGCGAGGGCGGGGGTGCCGATGCGCAGGCCCGAGGTGACGGCCGGCGGACGCGGGTCGAAGGGGACGGCGTTGCGGTTGACGGTGATGCCGACCTCGTGCAGGAGATCCTCGGCCTGCTGTCCGTTGAGCTCGGACTCGACGAGGTCGACGAGGACCAGGTGGACATCGGTGCCGCCGGTGACCAGCTTGATACCCGCGTTCTTCGCGTCATCCGCGCCCAGGCGCTCCGCGAGGATCTGCGCGCCCTCGAGGGTGCGGCGCTGGCGATCCTTGAACTCCTCGGTCTGCGCGACCTTCATGGCGATGGCCTTCGCGGCGATCACGTGCATGAGGGGGCCGCCCTGCTGGCCGGGGAACACGGCGGTATTGAGCTTCTTGCCCCACTGCTCGCCGCGCGAGGACAGAATCATGCCGGAACGAGGCCCGCCCAGGGTCTTGTGGACCGTCGTCGTGACGACGTCGGCGAAGGGGACGGGGTTCGGGTGCAGGCCCGCGGCGACGAGGCCGGCGAAGTGCGCCATATCCACCCAGAGGGCGGCACCAACCTCGTCCGCGATGTCGCGGAAGGCCTGGAAGTCGAGGTGACGCGGGTAGGCCGACCAGCCGGCGATGATCACGCGCGGGCGCTCCGCGAGCGCCGCCTCACGGACCTTCTCGGGCTCGATGCGCATGGTCTCACGATCGACCTCGTAGGCGACTGCCTTGTAATGCTTGCCCGAGAAGTTCAGGCGCATGCCGTGGGTCAGGTGACCGCCGTGGGCCAGGGACAGGCCGAGGATCGGGTCACCGACGTTCGCCATCGCCATGAGGGCGGCGGCGTTAGCCTGAGCGCCCGCATGGGGCTGAACGTTGACGTAGTCGCCGCCGAAGACCTGCTTCGCACGCTCGATGGCGAGTGACTCGGCAACGTCCACAAACTCGCATCCGCCGTAGTAGCGGCGGCCCGGGTAGCCCTCGGCATACTTGTTGGTGAGGACCGAGCCCTGCGCCTCGAGGACTGCGCGCGGAACGAAGTTCTCCGAGGCGATCATCTCGAGGGTCTCACGCTGGCGGCCGAGCTCGGAGTCCAGAACGGCCTGAATCTCAGGATCCAGCTGGGCCAGCGTCATGTCATTGAGGGAATCCATGGGGTTCTCCTATTGATCATCCGATGATGGTTGGCAGTGGCCTCTAGCCCAGGCGGGCGGCTATCGATGCCGACGCGTCGCTCCCCGGTGGTGGCCCACCTATTCGCCAGTCACGACACGCTCATCAGTTTATCTCTCGGCGGATTTCTACGCATTCTGCCAAGGTGTCAGCAAGCTACCAGGCGGTCACGGCGCGTTCCGATCGCACGTGCACAACTCGCCAGGTGCACGAAATCACAGCGTTTTTTCGCTTGTACTTAACCCTTTGGTTAGCAACCAAGCTAACCATATGGATAGACTAGGGTTAACACCTAACGGTGACTGAGTTGCGTCGGGAGCATTTACCTAGTAACTCTCCCGGTCTGGAGCGGTTTTCGCCGCTCTAACCGCCATGCAGCATTTGAGTTTGAGGAAGTAGAAGGAAGAGGCACAGATGACAACTTTGACGAAGCCCACTGCACGGGCCGCTTCGACGGCCCTCGCGTTCGAGCACGCGTCGGATCTTGCCGCGTCCGCCGACAATGCGATCAAGCGCATGTGCGACTTTTTCGCTGCGCTCATCGGCATTATCCTGCTGACACCGCTCTGGATCATCGTCGCCCTCATGGTGCGCCTCAACGACGGCGGCCCCGCTTTCTTCAAGCAGGAGCGTGTGGGCCTCGACGGAACGACTTTTACCATGTTTAAGTTCCGCACCATGCGAGTGGACGCCGAAGAGCTCAAGGCCTCCCTCATCGAGGCCAATGAAGCCGACGCATCGGCAGGAAATTCTGTCATGTTTAAGATGGCTAACGATCCGCGTATTACGCGCATCGGCTCCTTCCTGCGCAAGACCTCTATCGACGAGCTTCCCCAGCTGTTCAACGTCCTGCGTGGCGACATGTCGCTCGTAGGTCCGCGCCCCCCGCTCCCCAGCGAGGTCGCTCAGTATGAGCCCCGCGTCATGGGCAAGTTCGCCGTGCGTCCCGGCATCACGGGCCTCTGGCAGATCTCCGGCCGCTCGAACCTCTCCTGGGACGAGACCGTCCACCTGGACCTCTCTTACGCCCAGCACCGCTCCCTGACCCTCGACGCGTGGATCATGCTCCAGACCATCCCCGCGCTGCTGCGTCACGAGGGTGCCTACTAAGCCTTTCTCTCCGTGTGTGATTGGGTGTGGCCCGAGCCGATCGGCTCGGGCCACACTTTTATTTGGCGGCACCGACAAACTATTCAGTCTCTCTCATCGCGAACTGATAGACACCCGTCGCGGCCACGTAACTACTGGTCATGCAGGTCTTTGGAGTTTGACACCTATATACAGGTAGGCACTCATCCCCAACTCTTATGCAACATCGTCAGGCACGCGCTTGGCATTCTGAGGGCCCTACGTTCACCGCACAACCCTTTGCAAACATCTATGGAGGAGCACTGTGAGGCTCGTTGAGCCCCACGAATTCCCCAGCGCACTGAGCTCTTTTCAGCGTCAGAAGCCGTCCATTGCGCTCGCTCGCAAGAGACCCCCACTTGAGGGAACACATGTTCATACGGACCTGCCCATGACCTCCCTGCGAGACACGGGGCGCGCTACACCACCCGCTTTGTTCGCCGGACGTGCACGTTCGCCCACCTGGTGGAGCGTGGTCGCACATGCCCGGCTGACGCCAACTGGCAGCGCGACTGATAGACCACCCCTATGCGGATAGGTTATGACGATGCGGATAGGTTATGACGATGCGGATAGGTTAATAAGCTATCCACATACGCGTAACCTATCCGCGCGCGGTTAACCTATCCGCGTGCTCGTCATCCATCCACGTGCACGCAGACTCCCTCATCGACGAGAGACCTGTCAGAACACAAGCAGCGCTGGGCATCAGCAGAGACCGCCACACGCCAGCAATCGATAACAGCCCAGCAGTGGATGCAACGGAGGCCGACCCCGCAGGGCCGGCCTCCGTTGCAGTGAGTCACGCGAAATGCCTCATGGACAGCTTCGCATGAACAGCGTCGACGTCACTCCTCCGCGTGGGAGTGCGATCGGACGACGAGTCCGAGATCGTCGAAGCTGCCCATGGCCTCGAGCCGAGAAATAAGCTCGGGGGCGTGGGCGACGAAGTCGAGGGCTTCGACGGTGTAGCGCTTGGTGAGGCGCTTGGGTTCGTGGGCGATTCGCCATGCCCAGCCGAGTCGGGCGGCGTGCACCCAGTCCGGGAAGTAGTCGTCTGCTGCCCGTGCGTACTGATCGATCCACCCGCCCGCGGTGCACACGGAGGCCTCTGGCACGAGTCCGAGCGCAACGGACGCGACGACTTCCTGCAGGCCTGCGCCCAGGCCGACGATCACGAGACGCGGATCGAAGGCGGTGAGCACGGAAGGGTCTGCCTTGAAGCGGCGCAGGCCCTGGTACCCGTCGATGACCTGGACGTTGAAACGTGACAGGCGCTCGGCGGCGGCCTGGCCGGCCTCGGGAACGGCACCGATGAGCGTGATACGGGTGCCGTCGTCGAGGCGGTCGAAGACATGCGGCAGGACGAGGTCGGCGGAGGTGCGAGAGACCTCGTGCCCGGCCGCGCGCAGACGCATCTGCAGCAGGGTTCCATCGAAGCCGACGGTGTTCATGCGCGTAAGCGCACGGAAGTCGGCGTGTAGGAGCGACCAGTGGTTCAGCCATGTGGTGGCGTGCCCTCTGGTGAGCACGCGCTGGGCCATGGCGTCGAATGCGGGGTCGGTAGGGGTGCCGACCTCGCCGGCGGCCTCGGGGAATTCCGGGCCGCCAGCGGGGGTTGACTGGTCAGTCATCGGGTTCACCTCAGCAGGCTTGCTTTCATGTCGAAGGTGACGGATGTGGCACCCGCGTAGTTGGCGTGCTCCTCGACGGCGATGCGGTTAACGCCGTCCTTGAGGACCTTGCGCGGGACCGTGATGCGCACGAGGTTATCCTTCGCCTTGGCTAGCCCCACGTTGGAGGAGGCTCGCGTGTTGGCGTCGATAGTGCCCTCGGGCATGTTGACTCGCTGGATCTCGGTGCCGTTGACGTAGATCACGGCACCGTCGTCGACGCGGACGTTGAGGACGACCTCGAAGTCTGCGCTGAGGGTTCCGAAGTTGACGTCACGGACGAAGTAGTTCGTGATGGCTCGGTCCTTGGCGGGCAGATCGAAGGGCGTGCCTGCGTCGCGGTCGCCCCAGCCGAGCGGGCTGGCACCGTGCTTCCACTTGGACAGGTCGGCGGTGGAGTTCCACTTGGCGTCGGGCGCTTCCTTCGAGTTCCAGTAGTTCCAGTACATGCCCGAGTACAGGAAGGGTCCGAAGTTCAGCGCGGACACGTCGAGGACCTCGAGCGGCTTGTCCGGGTCGGGCGTGAGCGGCGGGTTGGGCTGCGGCTCGGGCTGCGGCTCCGGCTCCGGGTCGGGGGCAGGCGCGGGCGCGGGCTCATCGCCCTTGGCGACGACCTTGACCATGCCGTCGATGGTCATCGACGAGCTGGAGCGGTAGTTGAGGTGCGTTTCGACGGCGAGCGTATTCGTGCCTGCGACCAGGGAGGACGCGGGAACGAAGACGAGCTGTCGGTCGGCTCGCGCCGCGGGCGTCGAAACGGACGCGGACGCGAAGGTGGAGGCGTCGACAGTTCCGTCGGCCATGCGCTGGCGGACGACCTCGGTGCCGTTGACGTACACCACGGCGCCGTCATCGGCCGTCACGGCGACGTTGACACCACCGATGGCGCTGGGATCAGCAACCGTGAAGTTCACGCGTGCGTAGGTGGTGACGGGGCGGGTCTTGGCCGCGCCCGGGGTCAGCGTCGTGTTGAGTCCGGGGCCGCCGTAGCCGATCGGGCTGGCGCCGCGGCTCCAGGAGGAATCATCGTACGAGGTCTGGGCCCAGTTGTCGGCAACCGGCTCAGTCGACCAGTGGTATGCCCAGGTGTCGTCCTCGTCCACGAGCAGCGAGGAGTCATCGGGCTGGGCGGGCTTACCGTTGGAGTTAACCACGTACGCGTGCGTGGACGCGCCGCGCAGGCCATCGGAGGCGACGGCGCGCACGAAGAAGCGGTTGTTTCCGCCCAGCGGGACGCTCGCGCTGGTGTCCGTGGTCGTGGCGACCGTGCGGTCGTCACGCAGGATCTCGTAGGAGGCAGCTCCGGGCACGCTCGACCACTTGAGGGTCACCTGCTGGGAGTTGCCGCCTGAGGCGCGCAGGTTCGCGGGGACCGCGGGGGCGGTGGCATTGCGTGCGGGCATGCGCACGAAGCCACCGGACCACTGTCCCGAGGTGAGCGACGTGTAGGAGTAGTTGAAGTCGCCGCCCGCCCACAGCGCGCCGTCGTCACCCATTTCAAGGGCCCACGCGCCGGTGGAGCGCAAGGATCCCAGACGGTAAGGGGTCCAGCCGATCTGGCGGCCGGTGGCCTCGTCCCATCCGCCGACCCACTGGATCTCGTCGGCACGCGTCCAGGAGGTGCCCAGCGACAGGTAGTGGTAGGCGTCCTGGAAGGCGAAGTCGGAGCAGTGGCAGGAGGCATATACGACGCCTGTGGCGGAGCGGGTGCTCGCCTGGACGTCTCCGCCGTTCTGCATGGTGATGGAACCCGAGGTGCGGGTCATCGAGTCGGAGTTGTATCCGAAGAGCGAGTGCTGCGAGCCGCCGAAGTAGACGCGGCCGTTGCGCGCGGTAACGGTCTGCTGGTACTTGCCGATCAGGAAGGAGTGCTGGAAGGTCCAGGACGAGTCCAGCGCAGCGCCAGCGGCTGTGGAGACTCGGCCCGCGTTTTCAACAACCTGGTTGTGGGCGCGCGTGAAGTAGCCGGCCGCGTAGTAGTAGTCCTCGTTCTCGTCGACATCAATATCGATGACGGAGCCATTGAACTCGGGGTTCCATGTGCGGTCGGGCTTGCCGTTGATGTCGAGACGGGCACCGTTACGGGCGTAGGTCCACGACGCGCCGTTGCCCTGGAAGTGGGTGAAGATACCACCCAGGTAGATGCGATCGTTGATGATCTTGATGGACTTCACCGAGACACGGCCACCGTTGGTTCCGGTGCGCGCCTGGAGGGTCCACGACGGGTCGATCTGGCCGGTCGCAGGATCGATGAGGACCGTGCCGACATGGGTTTCGCCGTTGACCTTCGTGAAGTCACCGGCGACGAGCAGCTTGCCGCCCGGCAGCTCAGCAAGGTCCTTCACCTGGTTGTTGAAGGAGAACGTCTGACCGTTCCACTCCCCCGTCGTCGCGTCGAATCCGGCGAGGCCACTGGAGGCGATCTCCTGGCCGTTCTTACCCTTCTTGACGCCGGTGAAGTTGCCGCCGACGTACATAGTCGAGCCGATTTGCTCGAATGCCTGGACCTGAATGTTGCCTTCCTGGATGGAACCATTGAGGTTGCCGGTCACACCCCAGGACATGGGGGACGCAAACTCGGAGGCGGATGCCTTCTGCTGCTCAGCCGCGACGCCGCCGTCACCGATCGCTTTGAACCCGGAGTCGTTGGAACGCAGCTGCGGGCGGATGTAGGCCTCGGCGTAGGGGTTGATGATCGATCCGTTGCGGTGGAAGTATGACGTCGAGGAGGAGGTGTCGTACCAGGACGTGGCGAGGGGGCCGTAGCCCCAGCCCATCGTGTACTTGTTTTGCGCGGAGGCAGTCAGATTGACGTATCCCCAGCCGGCGTTCGTACCGAAGCCAGACCACACGATGCCGCCGTTCACCCACCATTCGCGGTTGAACTTCACGTCCACGGGGTGGGCGCTCTTAAAGGGCCAGATGAAGTCGCGCATCTTCGGGAAGCGCATGCGCACGGTCTGGTAGGCGCTGCCCTTGTGGTTCCAGGCGCGCTGGACCATGATGCCGTCGTCGAGGTCGGAGACCGCAGTGCCGCCGAGCAGGCCGTTGACGGTTTCGTGCGAGGCCTGGACGACGTCGAAGTCACCGGCCGTACGCGGGCGGGTCTTGAGTTTCTCCTGGTCGCCCTTCCCTTGGCTCCAGGTCTCCCAGCCTTCGCGGCCGCGACCGATCATGACCCAGCCACCGCCCTCGGTGGTCTGGTCACAGAAGAACTGACCGGGCGCGTCCATGGTGGGCGTTTGCAGCCAGTAGGTTCCGTCCTTCGAACTGGGGTCATTCTGCTTGATTTCCCAGCACGAGGCCGCTGCTGTGGCCTCGCTCAGACCGTCGTGAAGCGGGTCGGCGGCTGCGTTGGCAGCCGGAGAAAATGCAAGCACGCCCAGACCGGTCACTGATGCCAGTCCGAGCGCCAAGCAACGGCGCATAAAGCTCATGGGGTCCTCACAGGTATTGCGTAAATGGTTACTTCTATAGTGTCACGTTAATCGCCCCCGCTCAACCACTTGGTTAGCGCAAAACGGGAGTGGTTGACCACATACAAGGGAGCCCCCACCATCACGGCAGGGGCTCCACTTGTCAACCTGGTTCACGAGTTGTCAAGATGCACTATCAGCAACTACGACTCCTCGCAAACACAGGCAAAGAAGCACGGTTTTCCGCTATTTGACGAGAGTTGCGTTCAGATCGAAGGTCATCGAGGGCGTTCCCTTGTAGTTGAGATGCTCCTCGACGCCGATGCGATTGACGCCGCTCGTCAAGAGGCTCGCGGGGATGGTGACCTCAAGCAGGTCGGACGACGCCTTGGCCGCGCTCACGGCCGCGTTCGCGTAAGTCGTATGAGTAATGTTTCCATCTGTCATACGTTTCGTGTCGACGACCTTGCCGTTGACCCGCAGGACGGCACCATCATCCGCGCGCACCTTCACGGTCAGAGAGGTGTTTGCGCTGATCGTGCCCAGGTCGATGTCGCGTGCGAAGTAGTACGTGACCGCGCGGTCCTTCTTCGCAATGTCGAGGGCGGTCGCCGCGCCGTCGTCTCCCCAGCCGATCGGGCCGGAGCCGCGGTTCCAGCTCGCGAGCGAGCCGGTGGTGGCCCAGTCGGAGGTCGGCTCGTTCGTGGAGGTCCAGTAGTTCCACTCGGCGCCGGTGTCGATGACCGTGCCGGACTTGACGGTGGCCGCGTTGATCGGCTTCGTCGCATCGTCGGACTCAGTGTTGTGGTCGGAGGGAACAGAGCTGTTGTTCTCCGGCGTGCCATCCACGCGGACGATGGACGCCTGCATGGACACGGTCGGGGTGCGCAGGTAGTTGACGTGCGTTTCCACTGCGATGACGTTGTCGCCGGTCTCAAGCGCGGAGGCGGGGACGAAGACCTCGGAGAGCGAAGAGGAGGCCGCGGCGTAGTTGGGCGCAGCGTCGGCTCGGGTCGCGTAGCTGACAGTGCCGGATCCCATGCGGGTGCGGTCCACCTCGACGCCGTTGACGTAGACGACGGCGCCATCATCGGCCAGGTACTTGACGGTCACACCCTTGAGGGCGTTCGCGTCGGCCACCTGGAAGTGCGAGCGGTAGTAGGTCGTCACGGGGCGCGAGCCCTTGGTGGCGATCTGGGTCGCGATCGCAGCATCGCCGTAGCCCAGGGGTGCTGCGCCGGTCGGCCACGCGGAGTCGTCGAACGAGGTCTGGGCCCAGTTCTCGGGTGCGGCGCTGGCTTCGGCGCGGTAGCTCCAGGTGGCGCCCGCCTCGAGGAGGATGGGGTTGGCGGGATCGACCTGGCCGTAGGTCGGCGCGGTGTAGACCGGGGTGGTCGCGGAGCGGTTGCCCTCGGCGTCCACGGCGCGCACGAAGAAGCGGTTCTCACCGCCGCGCGGCACCTCAACACTGGTGGTGTCGGAGGTGGCGATCGGACGATCGTCGCGCAGGACCTCGTAGGAGACCGCGTCGGAGACGCCGTCCCACGTGAGGGTCACGGTCGAGGCGGTGGCCGCAGAGGAACGCAGCAGGGTCGGCGCGTCGGGCGCGACGTTGTCGCGGTTGTCGTAGCGGGCGAAGCCGCCGTTCCACTGGGTGTGCGTGGCGTCGGTGTGGGAGAGGGTAAAGTCGCCACCCACCCACAGGTTGCCGTTGCTGTCAGTGGTCAGGGCCCAGGCACCGGTCTTGCGACGCGAGGACAGCTCGAAGGGAGTCCACTTGAGGCTCTGGCCGGTGGCAGCGTCCCAGGCTCCGACCCACTTGATCTCGTCGACGCGAGACCAGGACATGTTCATAGACCAGGTGTACATGTCCTGGTACGTTGCATCCGAGCAGTGGCAGGAACCGTAGATGACGCCCTTCGCGGAGACGGTGCTGGCCTGCAGGTCGCCGCCGTTGCTGAACATCATGGCACCGGAGAGGCGCTGGTTGCTGGCGGCGTCGTAGCCGAACAGGGAGTGTTCGGATCCGCCGATGTACACGCGGTCTCCCGCCGAGGAGATGGTCTGCTGATACTTGCCCGCGGAGGGAGCCGAGGGCTCGAAGGAGAAATTCGTGTCGAGGGCAGCACCGGCCTGCGTGGAGAACTTGGCTGCGTACCAGGCGCGCTGGTTGCCGTGCGCGGTGGTGAAGTGGCCGCCCGCGTAGAAGGCGCTGTTGGCTTCGGAGACGCCGACTGCCTGGACGGAGCCGCTGATCTCAGGGTTCCACGAGCGATCGGGGCGCGAGCTCAGGGAGACGCGTCCGGCGTTACGGGCGTAGACCTTGGAGCTGCCGCCACCCGAGAGGTGGGTGAAGGAGCCACCCAGGTAGACGTTGCCGTCGTAGTAGGTCAGGGCGCGCACGCTCACAGAACCGCCGCGCAGCGCGTTGACGATCTGCAGGTCCCAGGAGGGGTCGATCTGGCCGGTTGAGGGGTTGATGACGACGGTACCAACGTGGGTCTCGCCGTTGACGCGGGTGAAGTCGCCGCCGACGAGGAGTCGACCATCGGGCAGAGCCAGGAGGGCCTTGACCTGGGCGTTAAAGTCGAAGGTCTGGCCGGTGAAGTCGCCGGTGTTCACGTCGAAGGCGGCGAGGCCACGCGAGGAGATCTCCGCGCCCTTGTCGCCCTGCTTGACGCCGGTGAAGTTGCCGCCCACGTACATGGTGGAACCGACCTGAGCGAGCGCCTGCACCTGGATGCTGCCTTCCTTCACGGAACCGTTGAGGTTACCGCTCACGCCCCACGAGGTCTTCGCGGCGAAGTTGGAGACCGCTCCAGAGACGGTGGAGCCACTCATACCCTCGTCGGGGATGCGAGTGAAGGAGGACGAGTCCGAGGAGATGCGCGGACGCACGTAGACCTCGGCGTAGGGGAAGACCGTCAGGCCGGACTTGCGGAAATAGGAGTTGGCGGAGGAAACGTCGCCGCCCCAGTTAGAGGCCTGTGCGCCGTAGCCCCACCCCATCAGCCACCCCGTCGTGCGGGCGCTCGGGTAGGTCTGCAGGCCGTTCCACTCATTGTCGTAGCCGGTCTGGCTCCACATGACGCCGGGGCGCCAACCACCCTTATCGAGCTGAATGTTGATCGGGTGGGCCATCTTGAAGGGCCACACGAAGTCCGTCATCTTCGGGAACTGCAGGTCGACCGTCTGGTAGTAGCGGCCCGACGCGCTCCAGGAACGCATGACGCGCACGCCGTCAGCCTGGTCCTTGACCGGCTCGTTGTTGAGCAGCTCGGTGATGGCCTTGTTGGACAGCTGAACGACATCGAAGTCACCCGGGGTACGCGAGCGGGAGGTCAGCTTCGCGGGATCACCCTTGCCGCCGCTCCAGGATTCCCATCCTTCGCGGCCGCGGCCGACCATGACCCAACCGCCACCATCTGTCGTTTGGTCACAAAAGAACTGTTCGGGGTGATCCATCGCGGGAGTCTGGAGCCAGTAGGCTCCGTCCGTTGCCTCGGGATTCCGCTGTTTAATATCCCAGCACGACGCTGCGGCGGTGGCGGCACTCAGACCATCATGAACGGCAGCCTGACCGGGTGCAGAATCCCCTTGACCTGCACCAACAGCCTGTGCCATCGGAGCGAGTGCGAGGGAAGCGCAGGCGACAATCGGCGCGGTTGCAAGGATTGCAAGGCGCGAAAGCACGGAAGCCATGACACGACCTTTCGGAGATAACGGGAACTTGTTGCATAAATAATTACACAACAATCCCTGTTAGATCAACCGGGTGGTCAAGACCCACTTTCACAGGTGCATCACGCGCCCCATTGTCAGCCCCGACAACTCCTCGCTAAGGACCCAAGTCCCGAGAGGTGAAGACGATCCCTGAACGCCCAGCAAACACAAGCAAAAGCGAGGATTGAGAGGGCAGAACCCACGACGGTCGCAACGAAGGAATCGCGCCCGAGCCACCACGCTATACACCCGCCCGGAATCACTGCGGACACGCCCACGACAAGGATAGGCTTGACCACTTCCGACAATTTGGGTGTCACACCGATAAAACGCGAGACCTGAACGGTTGCCATGGCCGCGTCAAGCACCATGCACGCGGCCCACACGATGGCCGCAGCCACCATTCCTCCACGAGGAATAAAGATGATGTTACCCACAACGTTGAGCGTGAGGACCACGACCTTGTTGATTGCCGCCCACCCCGAGCGGCCGCTCATGATGAGCAGTGAGTGAATATTTCCCGCCATGAAAGTGACGATGGAGCCGATGCACAGCACGACGAGGACGTTCGCACCGGGGGCGAAGCCGTCGCCGAGGATGCGCATGAGCGCGGGCGCGTAGATCGCCATGAGCGCGTAGATGGGGGCGGCGAACAGGACGAGCCAGATCGAGGCGGTGCTGTACAGGTCGCGCAGTTCCTTGGTCTTGCCCTGGTGGAGGAGCTTAGAGAACTGCGGGGAGACGACAACGCGCAGGGCCGTGTCGACGACCATACCTGCCTGGATGAAGCGGATCGCGCCGCCGTAGATACCCGAGGCCGCGTCCCCCGCGAGGAGGCCGACGAGGAGGACGTCCAGCCATTGCAGCGCCTGCTCGAGGCCGGCGGTGAGGGTTCGAGGCAGGGCAAAGGAGATGACCTGGCGGCGGCGGCGCGCACTCGGCCAGCGCCCCACGGAGTCCGCGGCCGAGGGCATGTGGCGCAGCAGGAGCCACCACGAGGCCACCAGGACGACGACGAAGGGCAGCGCCCACGCGACCGACACGAAGGCCAGGGACCCGGTGAACGCGGCAGCGAGCGCGACGAGGAGGGGGCGCAGGCCGGGCAGGAGCAGGTTTTGGACGAGGACGTACTCGCGCATGTTGCCGAGCGCCCGCAGGGCGGCGGAGGCAACCAGGGTGAGAGCACCGATCGGCACGAACCAGAGCACCGCTCGGGTGGATGCGGCGACGTCAGCGTTCCAGATCAAGGGAGCCACGGCCTCGAGAATGAGGACGCACACGGTGGACACGCCCACCGTCATGGAGGCCATGAAGGACAGGGTCGCGCGGATCTCCTCGGGCGCGTCCAGGGAGAGGCGAGGCATCAGGTAGATTGCGGTGGAGTCGAGGCCCACCTTGGCCAGAGCCATGACGATCGCGAAGACGCCCGTCGCCTGGGTGACGATGCCCGCACCCTGCGCACCCAGCATGCGCGAGAGGATGATCGTGAATGCGAAGCCTAGGACCGCCGAGGCGGCCGCTCCGACGAAGCCGACGATGCCCCCGCGCGCGAGGGAACGCCTGGCTTGATTTGCCTCACTCATGATTAACCTTCCCGCTACCGCGCGGTAGCCTTTCTCTATAACCGACCGATGGGATACACATGGACTTCATCAATTCGCTCTCCCCTGCTCGCAAGAAGATTCTGCTGGCAGCCGCCATTTTGCTGATCATCGCGCTCGTCATCGTTGGCTTCCTGCGCCTGACGGGTTCGTCCGACACCGACGCGGCGGCCTCCGCTGCCTCCGGCGCGCAAAGCCCCGACGACGGGGCACAGTCGGACATTCCGCAGTCCGTTCCCAAGACCATCGCTCCGCAGTCGGGCGGCCCGGCCAATGCGTCCGGCTCGCTGGCCACGGATTCTGAGGCCGCCGGGCAGGCCAGCTTCGTCATGAATACCCTGTGGGACGCATACGCGGACCCCGCGCAGGCGCGCGCGACCGACCTGTCCTCCGTGCTCACCGCTTCCGCGCTGGAGGAGTTCGACGCGCAGGCCCTCGAGTGGACCAGGGACGGCACCCACGCCACGGGAACGCCCACCCTTGAGGACGTCCACATCATCAGCGATGACGGGGCGGGAAACATTACGGTCTCGGCGTGCGTCGACTCTTCTAACGTTCGCGTCCTCAACGACGCGGGCACTGCGCTGACGGACGACACGACCATGACCCGCGCCCTCACCTATTTTGAGTTTGTGAACGACGGCGGCGCGTGGAAGCTGTCCGGTTTCTCGTTCCCCGACGACCCGACTTGTTGAGTCGCTCAAGCATCGCAGTGGCAAAAGCCCCGTCGTTCGCGGCGGGGCTTGTCCATTGCCCCATGCGCACGGCGCGCTCGGCGCGGACGGTTCCCGCGACGCCGCCGGTGCTCGCGACGCCCTCGCGTTCGGCCTGGGCGCGCTTGATCGGGTCGTTTTCCTCCTCCAGGTGGCGCGACAGGAGCGCGACCGCCACGACGGAGATCATGAGACCCGTGTTCATGCCGTAGTAGAACTGCTCGACCAGGGTCGCCAGGATGATGCCGCCCAGGATTGAGCCGTACACGTCCGTGGCGCGCCAGATGCGCGGGACCATGCGCAGGAAGAAGGCGAGGAACAGGGCCAGGCCGACCAGGCCGTAGGAGAAGATGACCGTCCAGAACTGACCCTGCGTGCCCAGAGAGGGCAGCCACGGCGAGGCCGAGGGACGCGGGGCACCGAAGCCCAGGAGCGGGGACTGCTGGAGCTCGTACAGGGTCTCCAGGTAGTTAGAGGCGCGGTCCTCCGTCGAGGAGGAGGCCGCGACGCGCTCGAGGAGCGACTGCGAGGCCGGGGTCGCCAGCCACGCGCCCACGCCCACGCCGATCGCCGCGATAATGCCCAGGACGGTCCGCCAGGCACCCGCGCGCAGGCGCTGGAATCCCACCCACACGACGATGACGATGAGGCCGATGTACATGCCGCGGTTGAGCGTCGCCGCGGCCGGGATGACCGACAGGGCGCACACGGCGGCCACGACGACACGCCACTTGTTGCGCTCGCGCCACAGCACGTAGGCGAAAATGAGCGCGAGCGGGAAAATCAGCGAATAGACGTTGCCATACGTGTTCGAATAGATGAAGGGGGCGGACGGGCGCGGGTCGGAGAGGATCCAGGACGACGGGTTCCACTGGGTGGTCGCGCGCTTCGTGAACTCCTTGACGAAGTCGTTGGAGTGCAGGGCGCGCGGCACCAGGTAGTACATGAGCGTCTTGAAGCGCAGCGTCGGAGCCGCCATGGCGATGAAGCCGCCAATGGTGGTCGAAGCCAGGAAGCCCCACATCGTGCCGACGATCGTGCGCACGCTCAGGGACTTGCGCGCGTTGAACGCGTAGACCGCGAAGACACCGGGCGACAGCTCCAGCAAGAAACGGTAGAACGCGCCGATCACGCGCCCACCCGTATCCAGCATCGTCATCGAGGCCAGCACCCACGCCAGGAAAAACACCCACAGGATGGTTCCAGGCGGGAAGCGCAGGCCGTGACGACCGATCATGAACACGAGCATGACGGTCGCGAACAGCGGCCACATCAGGTCACCGGAGCCGAGCACCCACCACAGGAAGTACGCCGAATAAGCCACGACGAAAGGCCACGCAGGTAGGTCCTGCGCGTCCTCTCTCAGCGGCCCGATGCGGGCGGGGGCGGGTTTGGCCCAGAGTCCTCGACGCGGGCTCACGCGGTACCGTTCCCTTCGCCGGTCGTCTCAGTCGCGGACGAGGCCTGGGCCTCCTCAGCGCTGCTCGACGGGGTTGCACTCTCCTGCGCACCCGCCTGCTGGTCTTGACGCGGGGCACCGAGCTTGTTGCGCTTGCGCGAGGACAGGTACAGGAAGGGGCCCTCGAGGAATCCCTTGATCTCGGAGGTGGTGAGCGAGCCGGGCACGTCCTCGTCGGTGCCGGCGACGCGGGCACCTCCGGGCTTGACGCGCTTGAGGATGCCGGGCACTCGGGTCGCCAGGGTAGCGAGCACGGAGGGCTTCGCGATGATCGCCTTCGTCAGGAGGGCAGCCATGCCGGAGCCGTTGCCTCGAATCTGCTTGTCCAGGCCGGCCTCGTCGACGCGGTGACGATGGTGCACGAGCGCGTCGGGCGTATGAACGATGACGTCACCCGTGGCCAGGATGCGCGCGAACATGTCGAGGTCCTCGCCGCCGCGCGTCGAGGTGCCAGCGCCCAGAGCCGGGTCAAAGGGGCCAACCTCCATGAGGACGTCGCGGCGCATCGCCATGCACACGCCAGCACCCACGCGGGCGGTCGTGATCGGGAACAGCGGGCCGCCGTCACCCTTCTCGCCCAGGGCTTCCAGGCCCTCGGGAATATCGCCGACGCACCACACGCGCGGGGACATGTCCTTGGGGAAGCCGCCGCGCGACTCGAACCACCGCTGGGGCGCGTAACGCTGCTCCAAGGGCAGGGCGATACCCGTCGTCGCGGCCACGTACGGCGAGGCCGTGAACGGGTCGATCATGGCGGTCAGCCAATGCGGGTCGACGATCGCGTCGTCGTCCGTGAAGACGATGACCTCGCCGCGAGCCGCGAGCACGCCGCGGTTGCGGGCGCGCGACAGGCCAGGACGCGACGCCGACACGATGGTCAGGCGCGTGTCCTCGATGCCCGCGAGCTTCTCGCGGGTCAGGCCCGTCTCCGGCGCATTATCGACAACAACCAGCGTGAAACGCTGATGATCCTGCGCGAGGATGGCGCGCACCGCGTCCTCGAGCATGTCGCAGGAGCCGACCGTGCACATGACGACAGTCGCGTCCACGTCAGCGCCCGCGCCCTCTTCCCAGCCGCGAGCGGGAGCCGCTTCGACCTCGAGGACACGCGGATCAGTCTCCGGATGGTCCGTGCCGTCAATCTCCACGAACGCCGAGTTACGGCCGTTATCGCGCACGAGCACGAGCGCTCGCGGATCCGACGGGTCGCCCGAAATCAGCTGGGAGACGCGCGCGGTGCGGTCAACGTGCCAGATGGAGGCCGCCTTTGTGTCGGCCACGGTGGTCTCCTCGGCGCTCACTTTGTCCCCTTCTTCGAGGAAGTCGCACCCTTGCTGCCCGACTTCTTGGACTCGGCGGTGTCTTCCGTTTCCTTTGTCGGAGTGGACTCGACGGATGCCTTCTCGGAGTCGGCGGCTTCCCGAGCCGGGACCCGGTTGACGGTCTCAGTCACAGCCTGGTCCACGGGGACGATGACCTCGGCCGGGCGAGCGGGAGCCGCGGGAGCGGAGCCGGTGGACGCGACCACCTGGTCACCCAGGTAGATCATGCCGTTCACCTCGCGGTTGATGATGGCCAGCTCGTCGAGGAGGGCGTGCAGATCCTTGAGGTCATGACCCTTGCGCACGGCGACGAGCACGTGGCGAGAGGGGCGGACCTCGTCCAGCAGAGAGGCTAGCGGCTGCTTAATGTCGATGAGGCGCGGCGCGGGCACGCGGGTCTCGGCCAGCGAGGCGGACAGGACGCGGTGCAGGTCACGCGCCTGCGGGTCAGATGCGTCGACGATCAGGTCGACCCAGTGGTCACGGTCGATCGCCATCGCAAGCATGCGGGTGGGGGCGAGCCACGGCTCAGGCGTGCCCTCCTCGGCGCTCCACACGGGCAGAGCCGTCAGGTCGGCCAGCTGCGTGGGCGAGGCCAGCGAGCGGGCGCGCGTCTCGCGCAGGAGCACCAGCACGAGGCCGGCGAAGACGCCGACGACGGTGAAAATCAGGATGAGGCGAGCCTTGGAGGGCTCCACCGTGTCGCTCGAGGCGTCAGCGCTCGTAATCACGAGGCCGGCGCTGGCGTGGTACGGCTCCAGCTGGGCGACCTGCTCCTTGAGCTTGTTGATCTCCTTCGTCACCTCGTCGGCGCGCGGGTCCTCCGTCACCTTGCCGTCCTCGTCGACGGTGGGCTGCAGGGTCCCCAGCTCGGCCTCCAGGGCGGCGATGTCCTCGTTCGCGGCGGCGGCCATCTCGTCGGCGCGCTGCTCGACGAGGGCTGTGCGCTGCTGCAGGTAGAACTCGGCGATCGCGTCCGCGGCCGCGACGGCCTCGGCGCGGGTCGGCGCCGAATACTCGATCTTCACGATCGTGCCATTCGTGTCGCCCGACACGTCCATGTTGGAGCGCAGCTCGGAAGCGGTCACGCCGCCGCCGAGCTTCTCAGCCGCCGCATCCAGGACCGTCGCAGACTTCGCGATGCCCTGCTCGGTGACCATGTCCGTCGTATTCGACAGGGAGGCGCGCACGGCGGGGGCAGGAGTGATGGTCGGAGAGGTAACGGTCATCGACACCGTCGCCGTGTGCGTTGAGGGAATGCCGAAGGCAGCGGCGACGCCGAGAACCAAACCAGCCGCGGTCCCCGCAGCAATCGACCTCCAGCGGCGCGCCAGGGCGTGACGGAGGATCTGCTGGCCGCCCGTGGGCGGAGGGGTAAGGATCATGACTGTTCTCCTTGGAGGTGAGAGCGCACCCACGCGGCGCGCGCATTCAGCCTGCGCTCCAGAGCGCGGCGGGACTGTGCGGGTCGAGACGCGACCCCCTGAGTGTAGACCTGCACGAATCGGTCGAGCTCACGCTCGGCCTGTTCGCGAGGAAGCGAAACGAGCGAGACCAGGCGCGGCAGCTCCTGGCCCGTCAGAGACCGCGACAGGTCGGCGAAGGCCTGGGCTTGCTCGGGGTTCTTCCACGAATCCGAGCGCCACGAGGCGTTTCCCGTGACCTGGCCCGGGTGGATGCGGTAGAGCAGACCCCAGGGCGCAATGCGGCGGATGCGACCGCCCACAGACGCCACGCGCATCCACAGGTCGTAGTCCTCGGCGGGAACGCTGCGGTAGCCGCCGACGCGGTCCATGATCTCGCGGGTGGCCAGCATGGTCGGGTGGCACACGGGGTTGGTGAGCAGCAGGTGCCAGCCCATGTCCTCGGGCGTGATCTCGTAAGGCATACGAGGCACCGGGCGGGAGCCGCGCAGCTCGATCATCTGCGTGAAGACCATGTCGTCGCCGCGCTCGATGGCGGCCGTCGTGCGCTTGAAGCGGCCCTTGAGGGATACGTCGTCGGCGTCCATGCGGCCGACGAGGCGCGAGTCGGTGCGCTCCATCAACTGGGTCAGGACGCGGGACACGCCCCCCTCGCCCGGCGTGATGTCCTCGATGCGCAGGCGCGGATCGACCACTCCCCTGCGCGACGCGCCGCGGATGGCCTCGCCGACCGTCGAATCAGACGACGAGTCGTTGCCGACGACCAGCTCGGCGTCGCGCGGCATAGCCGCCAGGGTCGAGGCCACGGCGCGCGTGATCGTACCCGCGGCGTTGCGCGCGGGCAGCAGGACGGACAGCTCAGGCACGGGACTCCCCCTGCTTGGCGGCCTGTTGGGCGTTCTGCTTGGCCTCCTGCTTGGCGGCCGCGTCCAGGGCGCGCAGGTCGCGGAAGCGGCGACGCAACGAGATCGAGGAGTGCGCGACCGCGATGACGGCGAGGAACGTGTAGAGCACCATGAAAGGCACGCCGAAGCCCCACGCCGCGAAGGACCAGCACAGCACACCCGGGTCGGTGGGCAGCAGCACGAAGGAACGCAGGTTCCCGCCGCGCGTCTGCTTGCGGCCCGCCGCGCGCACAAACTGCTCGGCGAGGATCTGGCTCATGAACTGACCCGACGTCACCCAGCCGTAGACGAGTGCGACGACGGCCAGCCACCACGACTCGGGACGGTAGATCATGACCGCGGCGGCGGTGCAGAAGTGGATCGCCGGGGAACGGAACGCGTCGGCGACGTGATCCACCCACTCCCCCGTCTTCGAGGACGCACCCGTGACGCGCGAGACCTGGCCGTCCGCGGAGTCGAACATGAAGCCGACCGCGAGGGCCGTACCCACGATGAGGCCCGTCCACCACGCGGGCTCAAGCGCGACGAGAACGATAAGGCCCACCGTCGAGAAGCACACGGAGATGAAACTGACGAAGTTCGGGGTCCAGCCGAAAGCCGCGCACGCGGCGGCCACGACCCGCGCCGCACCGCGGTTGACCCAGCGCATGTACGCGGGAACGCCCGCGCCCGGCTTCTGGGCGGCGGCGAGCGCGCTTCGATACGCACTAAATCGAGTCCCCCAGGAGGAACCCGGCTCAAGCACGACGGGCAGACTCACTGCTGCTCTCCTTCCGGCGCCTTATCCGCATCCTGCACCGGGGCCTCGTCAGAGAAGTCCTCGGGCGCGATGAAGCGGCGCAGCTTCGTCGACGACGTCGACGGCGTGTACGGCAGGTAGACGACGCGCGCGCCCACCTCGGCCATTTCGGCCTCAAGCTGAGCGCCCTTCGGGGTGCCCTTCCAGTCGTCACCCTTGAAGAGGACATCGAAAGGCTGGAGGCGCCAAGCGAGGCGCTTGTCCTGGTCCAGGTCAACGACAACCGCGTCCACGAAACGCAGCGACGACACGAGGTCGCAACGCTCCTTGAGCGGGATGACGGGGGCGCGGCCCTTCATGCGGATGAGGGCCTCGTCCGAGGTCACGCCGACGACGAGGCGATCGCAGCGCTCACGCGCGGCGCGCAGGATGTTGAGGTGCCCCTGATGGAACATGTCAAAACCCCCGGGCACGTAGCCGGTGATGGGGGTGCGATGCTGAGTCGTTTCGTCCACGTAATAAGTGTGCCATTTATCAGGCGGTCAATGCGACGCTTACCCACTAAATGACCGAAAGATCACGTCTCAGCGTTGCCCACCAAGTGACAAGACAGCCCCTCTGAGCCCGATTTGTCGCACAAATATGACCAGATGGCCGCATGTTGTCTTGTTACAGGGTGCGACAGGCCAGCGAGGTGCCACACTCCCCACGCGCAGGTCGGGCGGTCAGGCTCTGCGCGCGCACAGACCGCGCCCCTGCCTCGTTGCTGCGCGCACGAGAGGGACTCAGCGGGAGAAGACGACCGTTCGGTTGCCGTTCATGAGGACGCGGCGCTCCGCATGGAAGCGGACGGCCTGCGCGAGGACGCGGCGCTCCACGTCCTGGCCGAGCGCCACCATGTCCGGCGTCGAGTCGGCGTGGGAGACGCGGGTGACGTCCTGCTCGATGATCGGCCCCTCGTCCAGGTCGGCGGTCACGTAGTGGGCGGTCGCGCCGATCAGCTTGACGCCGCGATCGTGGGCCTGCGCGTAAGGGCGCGCACCCTTGAAGGACGGCAGGAACGAGTGGTGGATGTTGATGACGCGGCCCTGCATGGCGCGGCAGACCTCGTCGGAGAGGATCTGCATGTAGCGGGCCAGGACGACGAGCTCAACCTTTTCGGAGGCGATGAGGTCGAGGAGCTGGCGCTCCGCCTGGGCCTTCGTGTCCTTCGTGACGGGAATGTTCAGGAAGGGGACGCCGTAGAACTGGGCGACGGGTGCCAGGTCCGGGTGATTGCCAACGACCGCGATGACGTCGATGGGCAGGCCCTGGGTTTGCTGGCGGTACAGGAGGTCGGTGAGGCAGTGCCCCTCGCGGGAGACCATGATGATCGTGCGCAGCTTACGGCCCAGGTCGTCGACGCGGTAGGTGGCGTTAAATTCTTCGGCGACGGCGGCCAGACCCTCGTCGATGGGCGCGCGGCCCCGCGGCGAGTCGACCTCGACGCGCATAAAGAAGGTGCCCGTGTCGGGATCGCCGAACTGCTGGGACTGGATGACATTGCCGCCGGACTCACCGATCACGCCGGTCACGGCATGCACGATGCCGGGGCGGTCCGGGCAGGACAGGGTCACAACAAGCTGCGCGTTTTCAGTCATAGGGGTCAGTCTAGCCAGGTTCATACCCGCGAACGAGGCAGGGGCGCCGTTTGGGGGAGATGCCACGGGGTTGAGGGGTGTTGTTGAGTTGTTGCGGGCGGGGTTGCCGCTTGGTCGGGTGCCGCCACGGTTTCACGCGCGTTTCACGAGCCGCCAGCGTCGGCCTCTTCGGTTTCACACGCGTTTCATAGGCGTTTCACGCGCGCCTAGCCCGCGCTGCCACCCATCGGGCGCGACGCGCGGCGGGCAAGCACGCTGCCGACGCGACCTATCATTGAGGCATGCGGATTCGTAGTGCTGCCCTGGCTGACCTCGAGTTCATCGAGGGCGCGTATGAGCACGCCCGGGCGTTCATGCATGCGAATGGGAATGCGACTCAGTGGCCCGACGGGTATCCGGGCCGGATTGACGCCGAGGAAGACATCGCGCACGGACACTGTTTCCTAGTAACGGATGAGGCTGGCCCGCTCGGCGTCTTTTCTTTCATTCCAGGACCGGATGAGACCTATGCCGAGATTGACGGCGCATGGCATTCCGAGGCTGAGTACCACGTCATTCACCGCGTGGCGGCAGTGCGCGGGCACGGCGTCGCTCGGGCGATTTTCAGCTTTGCAGCGGAGCATGCAGACTATCTGCGTTGCGACACCCACGAAGACAACGCACCGATGCGGCGCGCGCTCG